>JAZUJF010000211.1:0-4108 GCA_045642585.1 Candidatus Limivicinus sp. | reverse complement strand
GTCTTCCTAAGACCGCTTGGCCTCCGACTTACTGCCGGCGGTATTGCCTGCCAGATACTCATAATATGCCTGAGCGCCGACCATAGCGCCGTTGTCTCCGCAGAGTCTGAGAGGCGGTATAAAAAGCTCGAAGCCGTTTTTCTCTGCGGCATTTTTGAAATCCGCCCTTATGCGGGAGTTTGCGGCGACGCCTCCCGCTACGACTATTTTCTTATAGCCAAGCTCCTTTGCGGCCATCATTGTGCGGGGAACGAGGCTGTCACTGACGGCCTTGGTAAAGGATGCTGCCAGAGAGGAGCGGTCTATCTCCTCACCCTTCTGCTGGGCGTTGTGGACAAGATTAATGACGGCGGTTTTTAGACCGGAGAAGCTCATGTCGTAGGGATTACCCTCCACATGGGAGACAGGGAAGACATACTTTGTGTCATCCCCGCCCTGGGACAGATCATCAATGGGCTTTCCGCCGGGATAGGGGAGCCCCAGAACACGGGCGGTCTTGTCAAAACACTCGCCGGCGGCATCGTCCCTTGTACAGCCGATGATAGTCATATCGGTGTAGTCGCGCACATCCACCAGCATGGAATTGCCTCCGGAAATGGCAAGGCAGAGGAAGGGAGGCTCCAGCTCCGGATATGCCAGATAGTTTGCGGCCATATGTCCTCTGATATGATGCACCGGGATAAGCGGTACATTCAGAGCCAGTGCGCAGGACTTGGCAAAGTTTACGCCGACAAGCACAGCGCCGATAAGGCCGGGGGCATAGGAAACAGCCACGGCGTCGATCTCGTCACGGCTTATACCAGCATCCTCCAATGCTTTCCGGGCAAGCAATGAGATGGCCTCCACATGGCAGCGGGACGCGATCTCGGGCACCACACCGCCGTACACGGCATGGAGCTTTGCCTGAGAGCAGATCTGGTCTGTGAGTATCCTCCGGCCGTCCTCGACGACGGCGACGGCAGTCTCATCACAGGTCGATTCTATTGAAAGAATTTTCACTTATTTTTCGCCTCTGTTTCAGATAATATGTCATCAGCACCGCGCTCTCACGGGGCTTTTCATAATAGTTTTTCCTGAGACCCACGGCTTCAAAGCCGAATTTACCGTAAAGGGCAATGGCCGGGCAGTTGCTCTCCCGCGCCTCAAGGGTAATGGAGGACAGCCCTCTCGCTTCACCCAGCGCCAGCAGTCTCCTCATAAGGGCTTCGCCTATACCCTGTCTGCGGCAGTCGGAGACCACCGCGATATTGGAAATATCGCCCTCATCCAGCACGCTCGTCATGCCCACATAGCCCAGAACTCTGCCATCGGGAGCTACGGCGGCGATAAAATCGTGCATATGGTCATGGAGCTGACTTGTAAGAAACGCGGCATCCATAGGACAGGAAAAATTCTCCTTTTCAATGGCCGCTATCTGAGGAATGTGTTCGGGCAGGGCGTCAATTATTCTGTACTCCAACTCAGTGTGCCTCCGCCCATGTACGGCCTGTATTGGCCTCGGCTATCAGGGGCACGGAGAAACGGACAGCATTCTGCATCTCCTCTGTCAGCAGAGCCCTGACCTTTTCCTTCTCATCCTCCGGGCACTCCACTATCAGCTCGTCGTGTACCTGGAGGATCAGCTTTGCCTTCAGCCCCTCGGCCTTGAGCCTCTTCCACACATTGACCATCGCAAGCTTTATTACATCGGCGGCAGTTCCCTGCACCGGCATATTCAGGGCGACCCTCTCACCGAAGGAGCGGGTATTGAAGTTCGCGCTTTTAAGCTCCGGCAGGTAGCGGCGTCGGTTGAACAGTGTGTCAACATATCCGTCCGCCTTTGCTTTTTCCACAATGCTCTTCATATAGCTGCGGACACCGCTGAACCGGTCAAGGTAGGCATCCATATATGCCTGCGCCTCCTTGGGATATACGCCGATGTCCTGAGACAGGGAGAAGGCGGAGATGCCGTACACAATGCCGAAGTTCACGGCCTTGGCGCGGCTTCGCAGAACGGGCGTGACCTCCTCTATGGGTACATTGAAGACCTTTGAGGCGGTGACAGTATGGAAGTCCTCACCGCTGAGAAACGCCTCCTGCATGGCCCTGTCACCGGACATATGGGCAAGAAGACGCAGCTCTATCTGGCTGTAATCCGCATCCACAAGCACCATACCGGGAGAGGCGGCAAACATACCCCGGATCTGGGCGCCGGTCTTTTTGCGCACGGGTATATTCTGGAGATTTGGCTCCGTGGAGGAGAGCCGGCCTGTGGCGGTGACTGTCATCTGGAAGCTGGTGTGTATCCTGCCGTCGGGGCCGATGACCTTTAACAGCCCGTCGGCGTAGGTGGATTTCAGCTTTGTCAGCTCTCTGTATTCCAGAACCTCGTTTATTATGGGATGCTTGTCCCGAAGCCTGTCCAGCACATCCGCATTGGTGCTCCAGCCGGTCTTGGTCTTCTTTCCGGAGGGGAGCATAAGCCTTTCAAACAATACCTCGCCCAGCTGCTTGGGGGAATTGATGTTAAACTCACCGCCGGCCTTATCCCATATGCTCCGCTGCAGCCGGAGAATATCCTCGTTCAGACTCTCGCCGAAGTCATACAGAGACTTCCGGTTTACCATGAAGCCCTCACGCTCCATATCCGCAAGCACCCGGCACAACGGCAGCTCAATTTCATAATAGAGCTTATCCATATTGAGCTCACTGAGCTTTTCTTTCAGAACCGGAGTCAGAAGATAAACGGCCTCGGCACCGGCCTTTTCACAGCCGAGATACTTGTATGATACTCGCTTCAGGTCATAGTCACTCTCGGTGGCATCAAGCAGGTATGCCGCCAGAGCGGTATCAAAGAGGAAACCGTCAGTCCCTGTATTCTCCCGGTCAAGGATATTCATGAGATCCTTGACATTGTGACCGTATTTTGTTATGTCAACCGAAAACAGAGCATCCGTCAGCCTGTCCCAGCTCTCTCCGCAGGCAGTCCATGAGGCATTGTACACCGCTTTTCCGTCACACAGCTCTATGCTGTCAAGACCGTCCGCGGTATAGACAGCCACAGCATCAGAGGTCTTCAGGGCTTCGATCAGGTTTTCACACTCTGCGCTGTCGGCAATATCAACACGGGGCATGGATGGACTCGAAGTTATGTCAACCGACCCGGAAGCGTCTCCCGGCTCTCTTACATTCCATTTCTCTATGAACTTGCTGAAGCCCAGCCGCTTGAAGAGAGGGTAGAGCTTGTCGGTATAATCGTAATGCCAGATGTTCTCCTCGGGAACAAATCCGAGGGGAATATCCCGCAGGATAGTGGCCAGCCAATAGGACATTCTGGCGCTGTCCTCTCCCTCAATGAGCTTTTTCCGCACTCCGTCCCTGATCGCGGGGTCTGAAATGTTGGCGTAGAGATCGTCAAGAGTGCCATACCTCTGAACCAGCGCCATAGCGGTCTTTTCTCCCACACCGGGCACGCCGGGGATATTGTCGGAGGCGTCCCCCATAAGGGACTTCAGATCCACCATGCCCCGGGGAGGAAAGCCGTATTCGGCCTGAAACACATCGGGGGTGTAGAGGATAGTCTCGGTCTGACCCATGCGGGATCTCACATTACATACGGTGGTGGTGGGGGAGACGAGCTGCAGACTGTCCTTGTCGCCGGTGACAATAACGCAGTCCCAGCCGGCTCTCTCGCATATTGCCCCCACAGTTCCCAGAATATCGTCGGCCTCATAGCCCTCCAGCTCATAGCGGCGGATGCCCATAGCGTCAAGAGTCTCCTTCAGGATGGGCATCTGTACGCTCAGCTCCTCTGGCATAGCCTTGCGCTGGGCCTTATAGGCGACATACTGCTTATGGCGGAAGGTGGGGGACTTCATATCAAAGCTGACGCAGAGCGCATCTGGCTTCTGCTCGTCAAGCAGCTTGTGGAGTATGGCAAGAAAGCCGAATATGGCGTTGGTCGGAGTGCCGTCGGGCGCATTGAGAGGCCGCACGCCGTAAAACGCGCGGTTTACAATGCTGTTGCCGTCAAGAATCATCAATTTCATGGTTTGCCCCTTACTGCTCCCCACGGAGCCGGATTATCTCATCACGAAGCTGGGCGGCGATCTCGTATTCCAGCATCTTT
>JAZUJF010000210.1:0-3702 GCA_045642585.1 Candidatus Limivicinus sp. | reverse complement strand
GCGTCCAAATCTTTGATTTGGCTTACGCGAACTTACACAGAGGGGGGCACATTTTATCCGGTAGATGCCGCAGGCGTATTATGCGGTGTTGCCTTAATCATTGTCTCCCTATCTCAGAATACTCCCCGGGGTTATGCCGAAGCTGTCGCGGAAGGCCCGGTGGAAAGCGGAATAGTCCGAAAAGCCGGATTCAGCGGCGGCGAGCGAGGCGCTCATGCCCTCCCGCATCAGCCTCGCGGCGTAGAGAAGCCGTTTCTGGCGCACATAGGAATGGACAGTTGTCCCGGTCTGAGCCTTGAACAGCCGCATGAAGTGATACCGGGACAGATACACCCGCTCGGCCAGATGCTCCACGCTCAGCTCCTGCCGGAAATTTTCGTTTATGTAGGAAAGGGTGTCCCTGATCTTGGGGTCGTCGATCTCATTCTCCGTCCCGGTGAAACGCCGGGGGGCGATGCGGCTTATCTCCACCAGAAGCCGCACCATCACCGTCTCACGGAGAGTCTGAGCCCCGTAGCGGTCATCGTTGGCCATGCTCTCCAGCTCCCGCAGCAGAGAGTCCACGCTCTGCCACTGTTCGTCGGTGGGCTTGAGCAGATAGCGGCTGCCCTCGTCGGCGGCATCAAAGGACTCCATGAGCCGGGCCCCGGGCATGGCACGCTCAAAATAGCTCCGGTCGATGTATATGATGATTCGCTCATAGGGCTCCGACTTGTCGATCCCGGCCCGGTGGATAGTGTGATGGCGCACCAGAAGGATATCCCGGGGACGCAGAAGATATTCATTCGACTCCACGGCGTACTTTACCTTGCCGGAGAGCAGTATCACAAGCTTGTCAAATTCGTGGAAATGGAAGTCCCGCTCCTGCCCCGCGGTATCCCGCAGGTGAAAATAGTGATAGGACTCCCGCAGATAGCCCAGCTTACGGATAGGATCATTGGCCATGGCTTCGCCTCCATGCGGTTGAGTATTCAGTACCGAGCACCTATATTACAGCATTTTTTGCAAGGTTTCAAGCATCAAATACAATTCCCTTTGCGAATGATTGCGAATATAATGCGTTATGGAAACTGAGCACAGGCTCAGGAACTCGGAAAGGAGCTTCCGTTATGAAAAATTTCTTTAAAAACAACTGGTTCCTGCTGACCATGATACTGGGTATCGTGCTGGGCATCATCGTGGGCTTCGCATGGCCCGGCGCCACGGCTCTGGAGCCTCTGGGAACTCTGTTCACAAATATGATGTTCTGCGTGGTGGTGCCGATGGTGTTCTGCTCCATAGCCTCCGCTATCGCAAACATGAATTCCGGCAGACAGGCCGGTAAGGTCATGGGCGTCACCATCGTGACCTTCCTGTGCACCGCCGCCATCGCCTCCCTTATCATGTACATAACCGTGCGCGTCGTGCCTGTCTATACGGGAAGCGTCGTCGAGGAGGCGGCCGACATCGGCAAGGTCGATGTGGCCACGCTTATCGTCAACTTCTTCACCAAGCCCGACTTCACCGAGCTGTGGAGCCGCAAGGCCATTCTGCCTCTCATCGTTGCCGGTGTCTTCTTCGGCTTCGGCGTACAGATGGCCGGAGGCAGGGAGACCATGACCGCAAAGCTCCTCAATGACCTCACCAATGTCCTCATGAAGGTCATAAAGATCGTTACCTACTACGCCCCCATCGGCTTCTTCGGCTTCTTCGCCTCTCTGGTGGCTACCCACGGCTCCGACTTTGTGGGCAGCTACGCCAAGACCATCATCATCTACTATGTGGTGTCCTTTGCCTATATGTTCATCTCCTCTCCTCTCTATGCCCGCTTCGGCGGCGGCAAGGGCGCGGCAAAGCTTATGTTCAGTAAGCTCTTCCGCCCCGCGGCGACCGCTTTCGGCACCTGCTCCTCCGTGGCTACGATCCCCGCGAATATGGGGGTGTCCGAGGAGACCGGTATTTCCAAGGATGTCTCCGAAATGGTCCTGCCTCTGGGCGCGACGATGCACATGGACGGCTCGGCCATGGGCGCAATCGTCAAGGTGGCCTTCCTCTTCGGAATGTTCGGCATGGATTTCGGTACCGACAAGGCCATCCTTGCAATTATCGTGGCGGTGTTCTCCTCCGTTGCCATGTCCGGTATCCCCGGCGGCGGCGGCACCGGCGATCTGGTGCTGTGCACCATGTTCTTCCCCGATCAGCTCAGCGTGGCCTTCCCCATCGCGCTGGCTATCGCCGATCTGATCGATCCACCCGCAACAATGGTAAACGCCGCGGGAGACTATGTGGTGTCCTTCATCGTATCCAGATTTGTTGACGGCAAGGATTGGCTGCAGAATAAGCTCAGTGCTGACTAGAAGGATAATTGACAGATACTGCCGCTCCCCATTCGCATCAACGCGGATGGGGAGTTTTTTTATCCCGAATTTACCGCGAAAGCTCTCCGCCGGGAAAGGATCGGAAGCCCCGAAAGCTCATGGCAACCAAATGGCAACCAAATGGCAACCAAATGGCAACCATTTGGCAACCCAGTATAGTATAGTATAGGGTAGTATAGTTAAGTATAGATCAGTATAGTAAAGATCAGTTTAGTTCAGGAGAGGGAAGTCAAGGAGACGACGACGCTTCGGGAGCTCCCGAAGCCCCGCTCACACAAAAAGAACTTTTGATTTACGGCGGGGCGTATGATACGCACACTCTTGCAATCCCGGCGGATGAGGGATATAATCTCAGTAAAAACATCAACACGATAGGTTTTACTGCGGAAAATGGGACATACGAAAAGAATAACCTCACTGATCCTGACAATTTCAATACTGTGCCTGACGCTGTCGGGCTGTGAGGGCGGGGGCATCGTTACAGACGGCACTGTGCCCGCGCCTAAGCTCTTTGAGATCATCTCCGACTCCGCGCCCTCAAGTCACGCGGGCGTGCGCATCTCCGAGGTCATGAGCGGCAACACCGCCTTTTACATGGTCAGAGACGGCGTGTTCCCGGACTGGATAGAGCTGGAGAACACGGGAGAGGAGGCCGCCGAGCTCTCGGGCTGTTACCTCTCCGACGATGAAACGGATCCCCGGAAGTGGGCCATCGGCTCTCTTACTCTGGCTCCCGGCGAGCGCAGGGTCATATACTGCGCCGGTGAGGACGCCCGGGAGGGGGAGGCGAGCTTCTCCATCTCCTCCGCAGAGGGGGAGGTCATCACCCTCAGTGACCCTCAGGGCAGGGTCATGGACAGCCTTATTCTCCCGCCCGCAAGGGAAAATGTGTCCTTCATCCGTGACGGCGAGGGGGTAAAGGAATGCCTGTACCCCACGCCCGGCTATGAGAACACGGAGCAGGGCTATCTGGATTACTGCGCCGGGCTTGACGCACCGGAGAGCGGACTTGTAATCAGTGAGGCCGTGCTGTATAACCTGGACTATGAGAAGCAGAACGGGGAGTTCTACGACTGGGCAGAGCTGAAAAACACCTCAAAGGCGACGCTGAACCTGTCGGGCTACTCCCTGTGCGACACACTGGAGGGCTCTTACCGCTATGAGCTGCCTGCCATCGAGCTCTTGCCGGGGGAAAAGCAGGTCATTTTCCTGTCCGGGGACGAGAGCCTCGGCTTCGGGAGCTACTTTCACGCGGGCTTTGCCCTCTCCTCCGAGGGCGAGGGGCTGTTCCTCTGCGCCCCCGACGGCAGGGTGGCCGACTACGCCGCCATCTCCGCCCAGCCCT
>JAZUJF010000209.1:0-2181 GCA_045642585.1 Candidatus Limivicinus sp. | reverse complement strand
CACCAGCAAGGTCACATTCTCCGGCGCGGGTGTGGCGGTCTTTGCCGCCAGCGTCAACAATGTGCGTTTTCTGGCCCGTCAGATGACCGTCCAGACTCTGGGCTATGATAAGCTCAACCAGCTGCGCCATGTGAAATACTTCAGGAACGCCGACGGTATTTACGAGCACATGAAGAAGCAGGCGGATTACCTGCGTCCTAAATTCGACTGCGCTCTGGCCGCTCTCAATACCGGTCTTTCCGGCACAGGCATAGGCTCCTGGACCTCCCCTAACGGCGGATACTTCATCAGCTATGACGGCATACCCGGCACCGCCTCCCGCTGTGTTCAGCTCTGCCGTGACTGCGGAGTGGTCCTCACCGGCGCGGGAGCCGCCTTCCCCTACGGCATAGACCCGGAGGATAAGAACATCCGCATAGCTCCCTCCTTCCCCGCCACCAACAAGCTGTATGTGGCAATGCGTGTCTTCTGCCTTTGCCAGCGTATAGCGGCTCTTGAGGTAATGCTCAGGGAAGCCTGACGGCTCATACTATTTCTATATTATAAATATCCTCAAAATATATCTGCCTCCCGTTCAGTTTTATGTATCCGGACGGGAGGTTTATTTCTGCCACCTCGCCCATGTCAAACACATCGTGACACATACAGTAATGCTCCGCGCAGCACATAGTCCCGCGGCGCACCCGTCTGAGTACGGCGCAGTTCTGCTCCACCTGCTCCTGGCTTATCTCCCGGCGGGGCGTGCGGGAATGCTTCTCCTCCCGCTCTCTCAGCGCCTCCTGCAGCCCCTTCATGGCATCAAAGGGCATGAACTGCTTTGCTCTCTCCTGTCTCAGCATATTTATGACCATTCCTTTCCGCTGTATCCCGCTCTGTGTCCGCCTATCATTCCGTTGCGCTCACGCTGGGTAGCGCCTTCGAGGAAATCCGTCCCCCGCAGTACAGCATTCTTACCGTATTTATCCTTTATATCCAGTACCGTGTGCTCTCTGCGCTTTTCCCTTTGCAGTGAGTCCCAGTCGGTGAACAGATCGTAGCCCTCGCACTCCTCGTCGCATACATCGGCAAAGCTTATACCCAGCCTCCGTATGGGCGTGTTTCTGTCCGCTATCCGGTCAAACAGCGCCAGCACCGGCGGCTTTATCAGGGAGTTCAGGGCCGTGGCGCTGACGAGAGTGGTATGCCCCTGAGAAAGGGGCAGTATGTCCCTGCTGTAACCCACGAATATGCCTATCCTCCGGCTTATCACCTTCCGGCGCATGAGCTCATGACAGCCGTTGAGTATCATCTCCTCCATCACCACCCGAGCCGGATCATAGTCGTAATCTCTGGGCAATATCTGTGAGAAGGACACGCTGTGGCTCCGGGCCCGGTAGTTTTTTATGTCCTCCATAAGACAGCTCTCCCGCCCCCGGGAGTGGTCGATGAGCAGCTCCGCATCCTTGCCGAACATCCTGTACAGACAGTCCTCACGGCAGTTCGCGACACCCTTCATGTCTGTTATGCCCATTCGCCGCAGTCTCTCCGCAGTTCCCCGGGATATTTGCCAGAAATCCGTAATAGGCCTGTGCTCCCAGAGTCTCTCCCGGAAAGCTTCCTCGTCCAGATAATCCATATGCTCCGCGGTGTGCTTTGCGGTGATGTCAAGGGCGATCTTCGCAAGAAACAGATTGGTGCCTATCCCGGCCGTGGACGGAATATGCTTCTCCCGGGCGATCTCGTCCATCAGCCTCTTTGCCATCTCCTTCGGTGTAAGACCGTAGGCCTGAAGATAATCGGTGGCGTCTATGAAAGCCTCGTCTATGGAGTACACGTGTATATCCTCCGGGGCGAAGTAGCGCAGATATATTGAGTAAATATCCGCGGCATAGTCCACATACAGCTTCATTCTGGGCGGAGCCGTTATGTACTCTATCCCCTCGGGTATCTCGAACAGCCTGCACCGGTTATGAATACCCCGGGCCTTCATCTTAGGTGAGATGGCAAGGCACAGCGCTCCCCTGCCGCGGCTGTTATCGGCCACCACAAGATCGGTCTCAAAGGGATTAAGCCCTCTCTCGGCGCACTCGACGCTGGCATAAAAGGTCTTCATGTCTATGCAGAAATATGTCCGTTTTCTGTCGGCCATGGCGCTCACCTCCCCCGGCCGCGGTGATATGCCGAGATCAAAATCTCAGCCAC
>JAZUJF010000208.1:0-3475 GCA_045642585.1 Candidatus Limivicinus sp. | reverse complement strand
CCGGAGGAGCTTGACAAGGCCATCGCCGAGTATAACCGCCGCGACAGACGGTTTGGCGGGGTCAAATAAAAGCTTTGCCTCCGTGACTACTATAATGGCATTATCGGGAAAACCCTCAGACCCGCCGCTGCGGAAAGGTCGGACAGGGCAAAGCTCCCGATAAGATGAGTAAAAATTAATGTATTGCGCGTAAAACCGCATGGGAGAATTCAATGGTAAAATCCATTTCCGTTCTGGGCTGTACCGGCTCCATAGGCCGTCAGACCATAGCAGTGGCGGAGCATACCGGCATTCGTGTGGCCGCTCTGACCGCAAACAGAAGGATCGACATGGTGGAGGAGCAGGCAAGACGGCTTCATCCCGAGTTTGTGGCAGTATATGACGAGGATGCCGCCAGACGGCTGAAGCTCGCCCTCGCCGACACCGATATCCGTATAGGCTCCGGCATTGACGGCCTCATGGAGGCCGCCACCATGGACAGTGTGGACTGTGTTGTTACCGCTGTCTCTGGCGCCATCGGCCTGAAACCCACTCTGGCCGCCATCAACGAGCGTAAACGCATAGCTCTGGCAAACAAGGAGACCCTTGTCTGTGCCGGAGATATAGTCATGGCAGAGGCGGCAAAAAAGGGCGCGGAGATAATCCCGGTCGATTCGGAGCATTCCGCGATCTTTCAGTGTCTTATGGGCAGAGAAAAGGGCGAGCTTAGCAAGATACTGCTCACCGGCTCCGGCGGCCCGTTCAGAGGCAGAGAGCGCCGGGAGCTTGAAAATATCACCCCCGAGGAGGCTGTGCGGCATCCCAACTGGTCCATGGGGCCGAAGATCTCTGTTGACAGCGCAACTCTCATGAACAAGGGGCTGGAGTTTATCGAGGCCATGCACCTCTTCGGCGTGACCCCCGACGATATTCAGGTGGTTATTCACCCCCAGAGCGTCATACACTCTATGGTAGAGCTTGTTGACGGCACTGTTATCGCCCAGATGGGTGTGCCGGACATGGGCCTGCCGATCCAGCTGGCACTGACATATCCTCAGCGCCTCCCGTCCATGTTCAGGCACATGGATTTCTGGCAGATGAGGGATATGACCTTTGAGGCACCGGACTATGAAAATACTCCCTGCCTGCGCCTTGCCATGGACTGCGCCCGCAGAGGGGGTACAGCACCCTGCGTCATGAGTGCGGCAAACGAGGTGGCTGTACATAAATTCCTTGACCGCAAGCTGGGCTACAACCGAATTTATGACGCGGCGGCCGCGGCTGTTGAGGCGGTGCCTTTTACCCGGGAGCCGGATCTTGACACGATACTGTGGGCAGACGGCGAAGCCCGCCGCTTCGTAAGAGACAATTTTTAATCCTGAGGCCTTTAGTCAGTCATATAGCTCTTTCCCTGATGACTGCTGACTATTGACTGATTATCGGAGACCGTATTATGACTGCACTTTACATCGTTATTGCTATACTGCTCTTTGGTGTGCTCATCATTGTCCATGAGCTTGGCCACTTCGCCGCGGCTAAGCTTTTCGGCGTGAGAGTTGAGGAGTTTTCCGTGGGCATGGGACCCGCCATTCTTCAGAGCACACAGGGCGAGACCACATACTCTCTGCGCTGCATACCATTCGGCGGTTACTGCGCCATGACCGGCGAGGACGAGAAGCTTGACGATCCCAGAGCCTTCACCAGCCAGTCGCCGCTGAAGCGCGTGATAATTCTCTGCGCCGGGGCTTTCATGAACTTCCTGCTGGGGTTTATTATCGTATTTTTTCTCTATTCCGATGCGGAGGCCTTCAGAGCTCCCATAATCGTTGATTTTATGGACGGATGCCCCTATGAGTCGGCTGACGGTTTTCAGAAGGGTGACGAGATAATCAGCATCGACGGCCACAGGATATATCAGCAGACGGATGTGGGCGATTTTCTCTCCAACGGTCAGGAGTATCACGATATAGTCGTCCGCCGTGACGGAAAGAGAGTCCGCCTTGACAATATGAAGCTTGTGCCCACAGAGTATGAGGGCTACGAAAACAAAATGTACGGCTTCTATTTCGGTATCAAAGAAGCGAGCTTCGGCGAAAAGCTGAGGCAGAGCTGGTTTACCTGTCTGGAATTCGGACGGTGGGTATGGCAGGGGCTTCGTGAGCTTGTGAGCGGAAATGTGGGCATGAAGGATATGGCAGGCCCCGTCGGTATAGTTGACATGATGGCGGAGACCGGAGAGCAGGCCCAGAGTGTGAGAGACGGCATTTTCGATGTGCTGTACTTCGGCGCCTTCATCGCGGTGAACCTTGCCATAATGAATCTGCTGCCCATACCGGCCGTGGACGGGGGCAGAGTGTTCCTGCTTATCGTTACCCTGATGATCGAGGCGATCACAAAGAAAAAGCTTGACCCCAAGTATGAGGGCTATATCCACGCCGCAGGTATGGTACTGCTGCTGGCGCTGATGGGCGTCATAATGCTCAACGATATAGTCAGAATTGTGAGGAAATAATGGATAGACGCGATATGACAAAGCAGATCTCCGTGGGAGGTGTGCTCATCGGCGGAGGCGCTCCCGTGAGCGTTCAGACCATGTGCAATACCCATACATGGGATGTGGAGAAGACCGTTTCACAGATAAAGGCAATGGAGGCGGCAGGCGCGGACATAGTGCGCCTTGCCATACCCGATATGCCCTCCGCTCTGGCTGTGCCGGCCATCAAGGAGCAGGTGCGCGTGCCGCTGGTGGCGGATATTCATTTTGACTATCGGCTTGCTCTGGCTGTGGCTGAGCGGGGAATAGATAAGATCCGCATCAATCCCGGTAATATAGGTGCCGAGGAGAATGTCAGGGCCGTGGCCGATGCCTGCAAAGCCAGAAATATCCCCATCCGCATCGGCGTCAATGGGGGAAGCCTTGAAAAGAGACTTCTGGAGAAGTACGGCCACCCCTGCCCCGAGGCTCTTGTAGAGTCTGCCGAGGGCCATGTGGCGCTTCTGAACAAATTCGATTTTGACGATATTGCCATCTCAATGAAGGTGTCAAATGTGCCTCTCACTGTCAGCACCTACCGGCTGGCGGCGGAAAAGTTCAGTTATCCCCTCCATCTGGGCGTCACCGAGACCGGTACCGAGTGGAACGGCACTATCCAGTCCTCCGTGGGTATAGGCACTCTCCTCTGTGAGGGCATCGGCAACACTGTCCGTGTGTCTCTGACCGCGGACCCGGTGAAGGAGGTCTCCGCCGGTATCGCTATTCTGAAGGCCGCGGGTCTCAGACCGGGCGGTGTGCGCTTTGTAAGCTGCCCCACCTGCGGCAGGACCGAGATCGACCTTATCTCCCTTGCCTCACAGGTGGAGGAGAGAGTCAGAAATATTCCCCGGGACATCACCGTTGCCGTCATGGGCTGCGTCGTGAACGGCCCGGGCGAGGCAAGAGAGGCCGATTGCGGCATAGCCGGCGGAAAAGACGGCGGCTTGCTGATTTCAAAAGGAA
>JAZUJF010000207.1:0-8286 GCA_045642585.1 Candidatus Limivicinus sp. | reverse complement strand
TAAGGCACCGCCGCATAATACGCCTGCGGCATCTACCGGATAAAATGTGCCCTGATTTAGTCACTTTTTCTACAATACACAAAGTATTCCTGCAAAAAAGTGCCGTCATCAGAACCCATTTTCTCTCGGTATCTGCTCTTGCCGCATTATGCGGTGTTGCCTTAAACGAGCTGCAGGCCGGGCCTGCAGCTCAGTTCTTTATTTTCTGTTCCGTATGATATCCATAGCTTTTACAAGCATCTCGGCGCACTCGACCCGGGACAGTCTCTCCTCCGTTTTTACGGTCTCCCTGACCACCCCTGTGGCGGACAGATTCACGCAGGCCTGGGCTATCTCCTCGGTCAGCTCACCGTCAGGCTCAAGATAGCTCACATCATTAAGGCCAAGGGCACGGTTGAGGATGACCATCGCCTCTCTGCGGGTAAGAGGCTCATCGGGAAGAAGGTATTCCCGGGCAGCGGTCTCCTGAACGCCGCAGGCCACCGCCGTCATAATATATGGCTTCATCCATTCCTGGATGCTCTCATCATCGCTGTAGCCTGTTCTTACAACGCCGGATATGAGAGGCTCGTCTATGACCGCCATGCACATTGTCAGAAACTCAGCCTTTGTTACGCACGCCTCCGGCTCAAAGCAGTATTCCCCGCAGAGCTCCCGGCCTGTGAATACATCTCTCTCCGCAAGACAAACAGCATAGTATTCCCCTGCCTTGCCTTTCATATCGCTATACGCCACGGTCTTTTTCTGCTTTTTGATGGTGATGATGCCGGTAGCCTCCTGAGAAACATTGCCCTCAGGGTCGGTGGCTGTATATCCGAAATAGTCCTTCCCCTTCTTGTCGGTGTTGGGGGTATAGGTAAAGCTGCCGTCGCTCTGAAGCTCGATATGACCCTTTACCGGCTGAGTAATGATCTCGAATTTCAGTTCTCCGCCATCCGGGTCATATGCCGACAGCTTTCCGCCCACCGTAACATTTCTGTATGTCTCAAGCTCCAGATTTTCGGCCACCGGTGCGGTTCCGTCCGCGAATGCAGGCAGTACCAGGCCGGCACAGACAAGAAGCATCAGCAACGCGGCCAATGCAGAAACACAAATACGCTTCATACATATCTCCTCCGTGAATAATTTCCTTCGGAGATATTCTGTGCCTGTTTCTCCTGATTATTCATAATGATAAAATTCCCATGCGCAAATTGAGCACCACGATTAATGAAAGCAGATAGCGCATGGGAATTTTTTCGCATCCGTTCCGGTTGCCGCGTAAGGAGGCGAGGAACGGGCGATCATTATAATTTTTACTGCGGAAGCGGAGCTTTCACAGTAAAATCGGTGGACAGATCGGAAAGAATTTGATATTATTACAGTCATATAATTCAAAGGAGTATAATAATGGAAATAACTGCTGCTGCGGCATGGATAAACAACACATTTGCCGCATTCGATCAGAGCGTCTCTGTGGCCGTCCATCAGCTTTATAATCTGGGCGGCGGATTTTTCACCCCGTTTTTTCAGTTCATTTCCCTGCTGGGCAAGGGCGGTATAGTACTCATCCTCCTGTCTCTTGTTCTCGCGCTGACCAGATCCTCCCGCCGGGTGGGTACCGCCATGCTCATCGGTATCGCCCTCGGCTTCATCGCCGCAAATCTTATCATCAAGATCCTTGTCGCCAGACCCAGACCCTATCTGGATGAGACCAGCGTTTTCCATCAGATGTGGCTGCTGGTGGGACAGTGCATGGAGTCTGACAAAAGCTTCCCCTCCGGCCATGTAAACGCAACTGTGGCTGTAATGACCCCGCTTATTATTCTGGAAAAGCCCTGGGTCAAGGTTTCGGCCTTCATTTTCGCCCTGCTCATGTGCCTTGCCAGAATATATCTCTGCGTCCACTTCCCCTCCGATGTTCTCGGCGGTATCATTACAGGCTTTGTCTTCGGCGTTCTGGGCGTTATTATTACCGCAAAGCTGCCTCAGAAGTATTACGATTACGAATTCAAAAAGCAGGCTGCCTGATTTGATGCGGTTTACATAATATAATGCAATGCAATAAAACAGCTCCCTCCGTCTTCGGAGGGAGCCAAATTGTTATTATGGGATCATCAGAACTCCAGCGTGTCGATCTCCTGAAGGAGCTGGTGGATAGCCTTTGCAGAGGCGGAGGCAACGGCCTGAATATGCTCCGGGTCTTTGCTGTGGCGGACAGCATGACGGATGCAGCGGGTGTAGGACAGAAGCTTTGCCTTTTTCTCAACGGACTCTATATACGCCTTATCCTCGGAGTTGAGGTACACCGGCAGGAATATTTCCCATACCTTGTTTGCCTCATCTCTGCCAAAGCCAAGGAATTTTTCAACATCCTCCGGGTCAAATTCCAGGAAGCCCACATATGTAATGTAGATATTGGCAAGCTCGATAACAGGATGCCCGTGAGACAGGGTATCCATATCAATGAGGATTATCTCGCCGTTCTGCATCATCACATTATTGGTGTGATAGTCGCAGTGCAGCATATTCAAGGTATCAGGCAGAGCGTTCAACAGAGCCTCAAGCTTTGCGTTATCCTCGTCGGAGAGGTAGGGCGCTGAGGCGGAGAGCCATTTTCTCGCAATTATCTTGGCATCGGGCATCTCGTCCGCGGAGACCTGAGTGCCGTGAATATCACGCAGAAGATTGGCAAAATCGCCGACATAACGCTCTATATTCTCGGGTTCCTCGGCCAGAAGCTGGGAATAGCTCTTGGCGGAGAGCAGTTCAAAAACGGAACCGTAGCTGTCACCGACCCTGACGGTATCGTAGGGGATGGCCGTGGGCACACCGAGCACAAAGGCACGGCGGGCCAGATCGCGCTCACGCTGAATATCGGGCAGGGAATCCGCGTTCTTATAAACCTTGACTATGGTATCCTCGTCATAGCGGTACACAGTGCCCTTTGCGCCGTAGCCGATGGCCTTGCAGCCGTCAACAGACAGCTTTCTGAAGGCCTTCGCCACAGGTACGATCTCTGTAAATCCCGTGCACTCCAGGATCTCATATACCTCACTGGAGGCATTTACAATACGGAGCTTTGGTGTCTCCTTGCGCAGGCGTAGGATCACACGAAGACCGGAGCTGGAAATATACTCCAACTCGTCGAAGTCAAGCATAATATCATCCGTGGGGTATTCGGTGCGAAATCCGGATATGAGAGTATCCACATCCTGCGCCTTGGACGCGTCGATCCTGCCTCTTACATAAAGTGTGAGTTTATTGTCTTTAAAATCAGCTGAAACCAGTTCCATGTAATATATCTCCTCTTATGTGAATAATGCAGAAAACTGCGCACTGATCGTGTTTCATTATAGCATAGCCCTTTTTTTGTGTCAATTTCTATACTGATTTTGATTGCCATTCATTTTTGTGCAATTTTTCATCCCCCCGGGAGGGTTACATTGTGTTTTACGGCAGGTTATAATACCTCCATAGCAGAATATGATCAAAATAAAGAATCATCTTATCATTCCTCTGCTTCGCGTGATAAGATGCTGCGCTTTAATTACTGTATATGCCGACGCGAAGCGGCGGAATGGATGATTATAATGAAAAGAACAATAACTCTGATAATAATACTGTCTATGATGCTCTCACTCTGTGCCTGCGGCAGTGCGGCCACGGCTTCTGCCCCGGAGACATCATCCCATGAGATCATCGTCACCGATATGATAGGCCGTGAAGTCACCGTCGCTCCGGGAAGCTATAAAAAAGTCGTGTGCATAGGTGCGGGCGCCCTCAGGATGTACTCATATATCGGTGATGCCTCCCTGCTGTGCGGAGTTGAGGACATTGACAACTCCTCCCTGTCCGACAGGCCGAAAATGTTCGACAGCGTGGCAAGACCGTACACCATTGCATACGGGGATGTATTCTCCTCCCTTCCCTCCTGCGGGGTGGGCGGTCCGAACGCTCAGGCTGCGGAGGCGGAGAAGATCCTTTCCTGTGATCCAGATATAGTCATATCCGAGTATGAGGACACGGAAAAGGAAGACGCTCTGCAGGAGCAGCTGGGAGTACCTGTCATTACGCTGAAAACCGGTATCGGCGGCGTTTGGGACGAGTCATTCTCCGCAAGCCTCACGCTTCTGGGCACAGTCTTTGGAAAAGAAGCACGGGCACAGGAGCTCATCTCCTACATCGAGAAGGAGCGCTCCGACATTCGCGCCCGCACAGCGGATATACAGGACAAAGACAAGCCCTCTGTATATATCTGCGGCCTCGGAAACTGGGGAACCACAGATCACCTTATGACAAGCGCAAACTATGTGTCCTTTGACATCGCAAATATAAAGAATGTGCTCTCCGGGATGGATATGAAGGGAATACAGCCCATAGAGAAGGAGAAATTTGTTTCCATAGGTGATGATATTGACATCATGATAATTGATGCCGCCGCCGTCAAAAATATAAAGCCGATGCTTGCTGAAGACTCAGAGATCTTCGACGGCTGCAAGGCGTGGCAGGACGGTGAGGTATATCTCCAGATGGCGTACAACGCGTATTACACAAATTTCGAGATCGCACTCATCAACACATGGTTCATCGCAAAGACCGTTTATCCCCGGTGCTTTAAGGATATAGACATCTCCGCAAAGACAGACGAGATCACAACAAAGTTTCTGGGAAAAGCCCTTTCGAGAGAGATATTCGCCTATCCCAACAGCTTCGGAGGCTACGGGAAGATCGATACGGCGAGCTTTTAGGTTTACATAATATTGCAGCAGCCTGCCGACCGGCAGGCTGCTGTACATTATCTGAACAGATTTGATACTATTCCCGGACTATATCTGCATTTTAATGAGGCTTTCATCCTAATTGTATCGAGCACATCTCAGGGTCCTCAAGATCAACCATGTATAGCTTATCCGCAGTCACAGCTCTCCCACACAGGAGCTGAACGCAGATGGAGCACTGCAGGCCGGCGCAAAGAGCGGGAGTAAAAGACAGCACGCTCTTTGTGGTCTTAATGCCCTTCTCCGGGTACAGAATATCCAGCAGTCCGTCACCCGGCATTGACAGCGCCGCCTGCGCGGTCCAGCCGCCTATGGCACCGTAGATGTATGGGATGCCCTTCCTGTCGCAGGCGGCTTTCAGCAAGAGCCTTGCATCAATGGAGTCAAGGGCATCAATTACCGCGTCGCAGCCGTCTATAAGCTTTTCCGCATTATCCGCAGTCACAAACTCGGAAATCGCTGTAAAATTCACGCTTGGGTTTACATAACTTGAATAATTCAAGGCGGTTTCCGCCTTGCCTTTTCCAAGCACAGGCACAGCGCTCAACAGCTGGCGGTTGAGATTGCTTTCCTCAAAGCAGTCCCCGTCAGCGGCGGTGATCGCTCCCACGCCCACGCGAAGAAGCATATCGATCACATGACCGCCGATCCCTCCGCAGCCGGCGACAAATACCTTTTTTGTCCTCAGAATACAGCATTCCTCTTCGGTAAGTGCCCCGAGATTGCGTATATATCGCTGCTCCATGTCATCGGCCTCCCGCCTATGTCTGATAAATCTCCCCGGTGCTTCCTCAATACTGCAGCTCGTTTACAAGCAGCAGTACCTCGTTGTCGCCCACTGTGGCAATTCCGCTGCCGACTATGACCGAGCCCTGCTCATCACCGTCGAATCGGAATTTCAGCCGCCCCTTTGCCACCTGACATACCATCGGCGCATGGCCGGACAAAATACCCAGAGAGCCGAAATCCGTGGGGATATTCACATAGCTCACGCTTTTCTGAAAATTACCTCCGTCAGCGGTGCTGACAGTCAGATTTATCTTATCTGCCATTTCTGTCGCCTCAATAATCCCTGCTCTTTTTCATGACCTCGTCAATACTGCCGCACATCATGAAAGCCTGCTCCGGGATGCTGTCCACATCGCCGCCGAGAATGGCCTGAAAACCCTTAACAGTCTCCGGAATGGTGACATATTTACCTTCCATACCGGTGAAGTTCTCTGCCACATGGAACGGCTGAGACAGAAATCTCTGAATACGGCGGGCACGGTTTACGGTGATCTTATCCTCATGGCTCAGTTCGTCCATGCCCAGAACTGCGATAATATCCTGCAGCTCCTTATATTTTTCGAGGATCTTTATGACCGCCTGAGCGGTGCGGTAGTGTTCATCGCCCACGATGTCTGCTTCCAGCATACGGGATGTGGAGGCCAGAGGGTCAACCGCCGGATAAATACCCAGCTCTGCAATCGAGCGGGACAGAACGGTGGTGGCATCGAGGTGAGCAAAGGTAGTGGCCGGGGCAGGGTCGGTCAGATCGTCGGCGGGAACATATACCGCCTGAACGGAAGTGATGGAGCCCTGTCTGGTGGAGACTATCCGCTCCTCCAGAGTGCCCATTTCGGAGGCAAGATTCGGCTGATAACCCACAGCGGAGGGCATATTGCCCAGAAGCGAGGACACCTCGCTGCCGGCCTGAATAAACCTGAAAATATTATCAATAAACAGCAGAACATCCTGCCGCTTTTCATCCCGGAAATACTCGGCCACAGTCAGGGCGGACAGCGGTACACGGAGCCTTGCGCCCGGGGTCTCGTTCATCTGGCCGTATACAAGAGCGGTCTTATTGATGACGCCGGACTGGTTCATCTCATTCCAAAGGTCGTTACCCTCGCGGCTTCTCTCTCCGACGCCCGCGAACACCGAGTAACCGCCGTGCTCATATGCGATGTTGCGGATAAGCTCCATGATAAGCACGGTCTTACCCACACCGGCGCCTCCGAACAGGCCGATCTTACCGCCCTTGGCATAGGGGGTCAGCAGATCAACGACTTTGATGCCCGTCTCAAGCAGCTCTGTTGCGGGCACAATATCGGTAAAATCCGGAGCAGGCTGGTGTATGGACATTCTCTTCGGGGCATTGACAGCACCCTTTCCGTCAATGGGCTCTCCGATGACATTGAACATTCTGCCCAGAGTTTCTTCCCCCACGGGCATACGGATGGGAGCGCCCTCACAGGCCGCCGCGCTTCCCCGGGAAATGCCGTCGGTCGATCCCAGAGCAATACAGCGTACAACTCCGCCGCCCATCTGCTGCACCACCTCGCACTTGACTGTGCCAAGTGCGCCGCTGATGTCCAGCGCATCATATATTGCCGGCTCCGCGTGTCTGTCAAAGCGTACATCCACTACGGGTCCCGCCACCTTTATAACAGTTCCGTATTCCATACCGTACTCCTTTTAGCTGCCGTTGTGCAGAGCCTTCGCTCCGCCCGCCACCTCGTTGATCTCGGTGGTGATCTTAGCCTGACGGGTGCGGTTCAGGGTGAGAGTCAGGCTTCTGAGAAGCTCATCGGCGTTGTCGGTTGCGGATGTCATTGCCGTCATTCTGGCAAAATGCTCGCTGACCTTGCTTTCCAGCAGGACCCGATATACGCCCGAATCCATATACATATCGCAGAGCTGACAAATACATGAGCTTCTGTCAGGCTCATATATTAATTCTCTCTCGCCCTTCTCTTCCTCATTCTGAACAGGCAGGAGCTGAACACATTCAGGCACCTGACTCAGTCCGTGATGGCGCTGGTACACCAGCTTTACATTATCACATTCACCGTTCAGATACATCCGGCGCAGATACTCGCTGAGTCTGCGGCTGTCAGAGGCCGTCGGAGTGTCGCCCATATCGGCAAAGACCGTCCTGACCTTCAGCTCCGGTTCGTCCCTCATGTCCAGACCCTTTTTCCCGCAGATAACCGTAAAGGACTCCTCACCGGCGTGTGAGAGAAGCTGTCGGTAATAGTACAGCACATCCTGATTATATGATCCGCAAAGCCCTCTGTCCCCTATGAACAGCACAAAGCAGGTCTTTCCTGTGTCCTCCCTCGGAGCGAGAAGCGGAAAATCATTTCCGCAGCCCCAGGCGGCTTCTGACAGGAGCTTTGTACAGCGATCACTGTATTTTTTGAAGCTTCTCAGCATATTCTGCGTCTGGTTGAGCTTGGCCGTGGAGACAAGCTTCATGGATCTGGTGATCTTGCCGGTGCTTTCCACGCTGCGTATTCTGTTTTTGATGGCAAATATTGCAGCCATGGAGAAACCTCCGAATTGTCACTTATACTTCTCAATAACGGCTTTGAGCCTGGCGATCTGCTCGTCACTGAGCTTATTGCCCGCTTCAACAGACTCGCAGATATCGGGGGCATTCGCCCTGACGAACTCGCAAAGACCGATCCGGAACTTTACAACATCCACCAGCTCAACAACGTCCATATAACCGTTATTGACAGCAAACACGCTGACCACC
>JAZUJF010000206.1:0-3883 GCA_045642585.1 Candidatus Limivicinus sp. | reverse complement strand
GCTCAGGCTTTGCGCCAGCCGGTGGATAGCGTACAGAAGCTCACCAGAGAGATAAATGAGCTTCGACGGGGCATCAGTGCTCTCGGAACTCCCAATATCGGCGCGATAGATGAATTTGAGAGAGTAAACACAAGATATGAGTTTCTTTCCTCCCAGCGTGACGATATAGACAAGGCAAAGAAAGAGCTTCTTGATATTATTTCGGACATCACCCGGGAGATGGAGGGCGTGTTCACAGAGCGCTTCCGTCAGATCGACGAGAGCTTCCGTGAGACCTTTCTGGAGCTTTTCGGCGGGGGCAGGGCGGCACTGGTTCTGGAAAACGAGAAGGATGTTCTCAACTGCGGCATTGACATAAAGGTACAGCCCCCCGGAAAGACCCTGAGTACGATCAGCCTTCTGTCCGGCGGTGAGATGGCTTTTGTGGCTATTGCCCTGTATTTTGCGATATTGAAGGTGCGCCCCACTCCGTTCTGTGTAATGGATGAGATAGAGGCCGCTCTGGATGAGGCCAATGTCACCCGCTACGCCGAGTATATGCGCCGTATGGCAGACAAGACCCAGTTCCTTGTTATCACTCACCGGCGCGGCACTATGGAAGAGGCCGATATGCTCTACGGTGTTACAATGCAGGAAAAGGGCGTTTCCACCGTTATAGAGCTTGACCTTGAGGATGCACAGAAGACTATCGAACAGTAATAAGGAGTAAGACATGGGATTTTTTGATAAGATCTTTTCCGGCCTGACTAAGACAAAGCAGAACATGGCAGAGCTTGAGGAGCTGTTTCAGGATTACAGCTACGACAGCTCCGAGGACTTTCTTGAAGAGCTTGAGGAGCTGCTTGTCATCTCCGATGTGGGAGTTGAGACGGCGGAAAAGGTCGTGGCCAGAATGAGGTTTCTCATTTTTGACAGGAAGATATACAAGGGGATAGAGGCCAGAAATGCCCTCATTGAGACCCTTGACGGCATTACGGACTTCGGCGATAACAGCCTCCGGCTCAAAACAAAGCCATCGGTCATCCTTATGGTGGGCGTAAACGGTGTGGGCAAGACCACCACTATCGGAAAGCTTGCAAACCAGCTCCGCCAGCAGGGCAAGAGCGTGCTTCTGTGCGCCGGTGATACGTTCCGTGCCGCCGCCGCCGAGCAGCTTGAGATCTGGGCACAGCGCTCAGACAGCGACATTGTACGCCACGAGGAGGGAAGTGACCCCGCGGCTGTGGTGTATGACAGTATCTGTGCGGGTAAGGCCAGAGGCTCCGATGTTATCATAATAGATACGGCCGGCCGTCTTCACAACAAGGCAAACCTTATGAACGAGCTGGGCAAGATACGCCGCATCATAGACAGAGAGCTGCCCGAGGCCGATGTGGAGACGCTCATGGTACTGGATGCCACCACCGGACAGAACGGCCTTATTCAGGCAAAGCAGTTTCTTGACACCGCCGGTCTCACCGGTATCGTTCTCACAAAGCTTGACGGTACCGCAAAGGGCGGCATCGTCTTTGCCATAGCCATCGAGCTGGGGCTTCCGGTCAAATATGTGGGCGTGGGCGAGGGTATGGATGACCTGATACCCTTCGAGAGCAAAAACTTCGTGGAGGCACTGTTCAAATGATGAGGCTGATACTGGCCAGCAACAACAGGAATAAGCTGAAGGAATTTCGCCGTCTTGTGGAGGGAATGGACATCGAGCTCCTTTCACAGAGCGAGGCGGGGCTTGACCTTGATGTGGATGAAACGGGCAGCACATTCGAGGAGAATGCGTATCTCAAAGCGATAGCCGTAACAAAGGCAACAGGCTGTGCCGCGGTCGCGGACGACTCCGGCCTGATTGTTGACGCGCTGAACGGAGAACCGGGGCTGTATTCCGCGCGATACGGCGGGGAGCTATGCCGCAGCGATGAGGACAGATATAATTATCTGCTGAAGAAGCTGGGAGACGAGACAGA
This sequence comes from Candidatus Limivicinus sp., assembly GCA_045642585.1. GTDB lineage: Bacteria > Bacillota > Clostridia > Oscillospirales > Oscillospiraceae > Limivicinus. Next base: position 1,928 of record JAZUJF010000206.1, on the reverse strand, counting down.
CAGACGGGCCCGTTTTGTGTGCTCTATCTGCTGCACTATGCCAAACGGCGATGTGCTGAGAGCAAGAGGGGAGATGGAGGGCGAGATCCTCTACGGCCCTAAAGGAACAAACGGCTTCGGCTATGACCCCGTTTTCAAACCCGAGGGAATGGAGTGCAGCGATGCGGAGCTGACTGACGAGGAAAAAAACGCGATTTCCCATCGGGGAAAGGCGACGAGGGAGTTTATCGAGGTACTTAAAAAGTATCAGGGAGAGAAGAAAAAATGATTACAAGCAAACAGAGAGCCCAGCTCAGAGGTCTTGCCATGAGCGAGGACACGATCATTCAGATAGGCAAGGGCGGCATTACCGAGGCTGTTGTGGAATCTGTTAATGCGGCGTTGAAGGCCAGAGAGCTTGTCAAGGGAAAAGTCCTTGAAAACTCCATGCTCACCGCCCGCGAGGCCTGCGACGCACTGTGCGAGGCGTGCAGGGCGGAGGGAGTTCAGGTCATCGGAACAAAGTTCGTACTGTATAAAAGAAATAACAAAGAGCCTAAGATAGAGCTTGTAAAGGATAAGAAAAAGGCATGATTACTGCGATATACGGCGGCAGCTTCAATCCTCCCCATATGGGACATGTGTCCGCTGCCCGCTCGGTACAGGAAGTTCTGAAGCCTGATAACTTCTATATTGTTCCCGCCGGCATCCCGCCCCATAAGCAGATGGAGCAGGGGAGTCCCGACGGTGAAGTGCGTATGGAGCTGTGCCGCAGGGCATTTGCCGATATTCCCGGGGCTGTCGTCAGCGATATGGAGCTTCGCCGGGAGGGCAAGAGCTACTCCATCGACACCGTTCATGAGCTCCGTGAGAGGCATCCGGATGACAGGCTCTTTCTTGTGATAGGCACCGATATGCTTCTGGAGTTCCGGACATGGTTTAAATATGAGGAGTTATTGGAGCTGTGCACTCTTGTGGTGCTTTCCCGGGAAATCGACGACGCAAAGGCCATTTCCGATTTTCGGGATGAGCTGAAAAAAACCAACGGCGCCGATATTATCGTTATTCCCCATGAACCGCTTCCCATGAGCTCCACAGATATTCGGGAGAGGCTTCGTCTGGGACTCGGCTCCGATCTTTTGCCGGAGGATGTTTATTCTTACATCATTCGTGAAAGACTGTATGATGCGGAGCCGGAGCTCTGCTGGCTGCGCTCAAAGATCATACCCCGCCTTAAACCGAGAAGAGTTGCCCACTCTGCCGGAGTTGAGAGCGAGGCGGTGTGTCTGGCGGTGCGGTGGGGTGAAGACCCGGAGAAAGCGGCTGTGGCCGGGGTGCTCCACGATATGACAAAGAATTTAAGCCACGAAAACCAGTTGCAGTTGTGCGAGAAATATGGTATAGTTCTCGACAGCGCCGAGCTGAGTAATCCCAAGCTCATACACGCGCATACAGGTGCGTGGCAGGCGAAGGAGGAGTTTGGCGTCTCAGAGGATATTGCTCAGGCCATCCGCTGGCATACCACGGGAAAGCCGGACATGACCCTTTTGGAGAAGATCATATATATCGCCGACTTCATTGAGCCTAACAGGGACTATGAGGGCGTTGAGGAGCTCAGGCAGCTTGCCTATGACGACATTGATAAGGCCATGGCACTGGGACTGAAGCAGAGCCTTGAGTTTATCCGTGCCGCCGGCATTGAGCCTTTCCGGGACACCGTAGAGGCCTATGAGTTTTATACCGGTAAGGAAGAATAGTGTGAAAGTTCCTTTCCCACTATCAGGATAAAGCTTTTACTGTTAAAGCTGCTTTTCAAAGGTTTGTTAAGCCTACCGTTTGCTGTGGATGAGGTTTTCCCGATATAATGTCAGACATTGTTTAATGGTAAAAGTGCGCCTGCGGGCGCGAGACCTCATCCGTCACGGGCGGACGATGGAGGATATGTATTG
>JAZUJF010000205.1:0-4691 GCA_045642585.1 Candidatus Limivicinus sp. | reverse complement strand
TATTTTGAAAGGTACTTTCAAAATAATCATCCATTCCGCCGCTTCGCGTCGGCATAAAGAGTAATCTACGCCCATCATCTTACCACGCGAAGCAAAGGAATGATAAGATGATTAATTATTATGATCATATTATTTTGAAAGGTACTTTCAAAATAATCATCCATTCCGCCGCTTCGCGTCGGCACAAAGAGTAATCTACGCCCATCATCTTATCACGCGAAGCAAAGGAATGATAAGATGATTATAAAAACTCTCGGTTCGGTAAATAAAAAGGCCGGACCAAAAAAGTCCGGCCTCAATCGGTCAATTACTGAGCGAGCTCACCGTAAACAGAAACCTGCTTGCGGTCTTTACCGTAACGCTCAAACTTCACAGTGCCGTCCACGAGGGCGAACAGAGTGTCGTCCTTACCCTTACCCACGTTGGTACCCGGGTGGATCTTGGTTCCGCGCTGTCTGACAAGAATATTGCCTGCCAGCACAAACTGACCGTCGGCTCTCTTAGCGCCAAGACGCTTGGACTCACTATCGCGGCCGTTCTTGGTAGAACCCATACCTTTTTTATGTGCCATTAAGGTTACACCTCCATTAGTCAAAATCAGTTGCGGAGAAAATTATGCGTTGATGGCCTTGATCTCAACCTTAGTGTAAGGCTGTCTGTGGCCCTGAGTTCTGCGGTAACCCTTTTTGGGCTTCATCTTGTAGACGCGGATCTTTGCGCCCTTACCGTTCTTGACAACATTTGCGGTAACGGTTGCGCCTTCGACAACAGGCTTGCCGAATACTGCGTTCTCGCCGTCGATGACTGCCAGAACCTGATCAAAAACCACGGTCTCGTTCGCTGCAACATCAAGCTTCTCGACGAAAATAACATCGCCTTCGGAAACACGATACTGCTTGCCACCGGTAACAATGACTGCATTCTTCATGAACATTTATCCTCCCTCTTCCAGGTCTCGCTCCTGAGGTGCTGACAGCATCAGACTTAAACCCCTTCAATGCGGCTCGAGTATAATACCATGACTGACAGGCAATGTCAACAGGAATTGTTGATTTTCCGGTATTTTTCCAAGCTTTTTTCAGCCGACAGCGGCAATAGCTTCGTTTTCCAGAAGTATAAGACTCCCGTCCTTGTCGCTCTGGGTGAGATAGAAGCTGTGCGCCCCGTCCCGGGTGGCATAGCTGAGCTTCAGGGTTGGCATTCCGTCGGGAATATCGGTCTGCACCTGCAGGGCGTGATCGTTCATCATGCTGCAGTACCACAGCTGCTGAGTCTCATAGAACGCGTCGGAATACTCCACCTGAGTAAGGCAGACCTTCCTGACCTCACCCTCAGCCCTGAAGAAGACCTGCTCCCCTTCCTTTGTCACGGTGACCTTGTCAATTATCGGGGTGTTGCCGGTCTGTATATCGCTCCCGCTCATAACGGTAACTTTTCCGTCTGCTGTATTCTTTTCGGGAATAAAGCGATCGTCAATTATACCTGTGAGCTGCTCGTAGGGTATGCAGAAGCTGACAGATCCCGCGGCATAGCTGCTGATCTCGTAGAGATCGGAGAATATGACGATCCCGTCATCTGAAAAATACCATGAGCCGTCCCGGATAAGCTTCTCAAGGCCGGAGGCATAGTCGCCGTCCTCAAACAGGCCAAGGTCTATGCGCTCGGCAGTCTCCACATCGTTCTGCACTGTATTGACCATATAATCCTTCAGGGCAGCTCTGAGCTTATCCTGATCCTGAGCGATAGTTTCAAGTGTCAGAATATCACCGGTCACGGTGTCAAAGCAATAGCCTCTGTCCCAGTAAAATCCGTGAGCGCCGCCCGTATAGCTGTAATCATTGTACAGTATCGTCAATACCTGATCGTCAATACGGGGAACAGACACCTTCAGAGATGACACCATCTCAAGATTTGCCCCCTCTATGCCTTCCTGTACGACATAGGTGTAGTTATCCTGAGCCAGAGTGAGGAAGTTATTAAATCCCGTACCGGCACCCTCCGAATAGTTCTCGCCGGTATAGTACAGATCCTCAAGCCTTGCGCAATACTCGTTAATGGCGTTGCTGGCCTCCTGATTGCCGTCAATAAACACCGTCGGAGTGTCATAGGCAAAGGTGAGGATAAGCTTGATGCTGTTCTCCGGATCGTATTCCTTCTTTGTGGTATTCTTTATGGACACCATAACCTGCTGCTCCGCTACCTCAGCGCTCTGAACAGGGGGCTCGGTGGGTTCCTGCATCACAGCGGGGGGCGCAGTCACCACAGGAGTGTCTGTCACCTGAGGCAGAGGAGGAAGCTCAATCCCGGCCACACTGCCGCAGCCACAGAGACCCACGGCAATTATCAGCACCAGCATTAAAGAAACACATTTTTTCATATAAATCATCCATTCCGCCGCTTCGCGTCGGCATAAAGAATATTTAAAGCGCTGCATCTTATCACGCGAAGCAAAGGAATGATAAGATGATTTTTTATTATAATCATAATTAGTGTGAAAGGCACTTTCACACTATTGATCCTTTCGTTTTTCTGTCCTGCTTCAGCTTTCTGGCAATGGAAGCGTTTGTATATCTCCTGTCCCCGGTCACATCCCGAATGATGCGGATGTCAGGCGGGAGAAATATCTCCTGCTCCGGCGACTCCAATTCCAGCTCCATCAGGCATTTATCCTTCCAATAGGGATAGACGTCTATTTCAAACATCTGGTTCCTGTAATAATAACAATACCTGTCCTTTTCCACAGTACGGCGTTCCGTATCGGCTCTTTTAAGAAGCTCATCATATTCTTCCCGTCCGATCTGAGTTTCATCCTCGGAATGAACGCAGTCGGATAGTCGCCGCTTTATGGTGTGGGTATATTCGACCCTGTCCTCAAAGGCCCTTTTCCTGACACGCTCCGTGGTCCCCGGGGCCCCCACAAGGTAGGTCTGGGAAATATGAGAGCATGACGCGCTTCCGAGAACTTTTTGTCCCGGTATGCAAATAAGATACTTGCGTTCTATCTCCAGTCCGCCGATATTCACAGGTGCGATCCCCCTCGATCAGACACTTCTACATAGGGATTATAGCTGTGTACGGAGGAAAAATCAACAACACCCTTTGATGTTCAGGAAAGATTAACAATCTATGGTCTGTGAGAAGCTTATTTCCAACATAATATCAGCAAATTCTTATTGCCAAAAAGAAAACGATGATGTACAATAGGCTGTGGTTAGTCCAGACGGACACATCAATTTTTATGAGGTGAAACAATGGAAAAAAGACCGAACATATTAAAATTGGCCAGCAAGATCAGCCTTGAGAGCATGACCTATACCGGTATTACCTACAACGATCCCGAGTACCGTATTCTCGCCCCTATCGTCGATGATGACGAGTGTGAAGTTATGATGCATATGCGTCTTGAGGCAGACCGTACTATTGACGAGCTGGCAAGACGCTGCAAGAAGTCTCCTGAGTTTGTCACCGCTCAGATCAAGAAGCTGCAGAAATCCGGCATCGTTCGCCAGCGCGAGGTGAACGGTCAGACCTGCTATTACTACCCCATCTGGGTCCCCGGCATCATGGAGGGTATTCTTTCCGATAAGGAACAGTGCGAGAAGTATCCGGATCTGCGCGCCTGCTTTGAAGAGTACACCCGCCGCAGACTTGAGATGCTTGTCCCCACTCTGAACTCCGGCAAGCTTGGCATGAGCTTCATGCGTGTTATGCCCGTTATGAGCGCTGTCGAGAACAACTCCAAGGCCGCTTCCTACGATGAGGTCGCCACCCTTATCGAGAAGGCAAAGGCCGTTTCCGTCGGCCCCTGCTCCTGCCGTCGTGCCCGCCGTCTCATGGGCGAAGGCTGCGGCCATCTGGAAGAAGATATGTGTATGTACCTCAACGACAACGCTATCAATATGTCCCAGACCGGCGCGCACCGTCTGATCACCAAGGAAGAGGCTTATCAGATCCTCAAGAACGCCGAGGACAACGGCCTTGTTCACGAGATCAACCAGACCCCCGGCTTCGAGGATGCCACCGCTATCTGCAACTGCTGCGGCTGCTCCTGCTTCGCTCTCCGTATTGCCGAGCTCTTCCGCTCCAAGAACGCTATCCGCTCCAACTTCACCGCAAAGGTCAACAAGGACAACTGTGTCGCCTGCGGCCAGTGTGTCGAGAACTGCCAGACCAACGCTCTGAGGCTCGGTCAGAAGTCCTCCAGTGTGGATCCCCATGTCTCCGACGCGTATGACTCCGACAGAGCCATTCCCTGGGACAAGAAGAGCTACAACCCCGAGTTCCGCACCAACCGTTCCGATGTTATGGACTCCGGTACAGCGCCCTGCAAGGCGGCCTGCCCCGCACATATTCCCGTACAGGGCTACATAAAGCTTGCTTCCATGGGTCGTTATCAGGAGGCTCTGGAGCTCATCAAGAAGGAAAATCCCTTCCCCGCAGTCTGCGGCCGTATCTGCAACAAGCCCTGTGAGCTGGCCTGCACCCGTGCATCCGTTGACTCCGCAGTTGCTATCGACGATATCAAGAAGTTCATCGCAGAGAAGGATCTTGACCTTGAGCAGCGCTATGTTCCCAAGATGCTCAACCAGACCGGTAAGCCCTACCCCGAAAAGATCGCCGTTATCGGTGCCGGTCCTTCAGGTCTTTCCTGCGCATACTATCTCGCAGTCAAGGGTTATCCCGTGACCGTA
>JAZUJF010000204.1:0-2548 GCA_045642585.1 Candidatus Limivicinus sp. | reverse complement strand
ATGTTGTCCTTGCGCTGAAGGGGATGACCCTTGTATTCCAATACCTTTGCCAAAATTCTTACCTCCAAGTCTTGTAAACGAATTGTAATATATTTTTGCTAATATGTCAACCATTTAAATTATGCCAGGAAGGGAAAAATGAGGAAAAACCGCGATTACTTCCATATGCTGCCCGCCTTACCAGATAAGAATATCACTGCCGCCTGAAAGGAATCCGCCGCTGAAAGGATCGTAGTTTGCTCCGCCGGTGTCGCCGTAATCCACAGTGCCGCCGAAGTCGAAATCACTGACGCCGCCGAATTCATCGGTGGTCTTAACATTCTTGATGCCGAATATGCCGGTATCCTCGCCCAGATAGGGATAGGTGAAGGCCTTGTAGGGCAGCTCCTCATGGATGGGAGCCATAACTTTTTTCCAAAGCTGAGCCGCCGGATTGCCGCCGGAATTGATGTTCTCCGGCATATCGTAGCCGGTCCATACAGCCGCCACATAGTAGGGGGTGCAGCCCACGAACCAGCGGTCCATATAGTCGGTGGATGTACCGGTCTTGCCTGCCACGGGCATGGTCCAGAGCGCGGCCTCCGTGCCTGTTCCGGCCTCAACGCCGTTCTGCATCATATAGGTCATGCAGTAGGCTGTATTGGGTTCAAATGCCTGGATAGTCACGGGACTGTTATCCAGAATGGTGTTGCCCTCGCTGTCGGTCACCTTGTAATAGGAGGTGCCGTAGGTGAATATACCGTCATTGACAAAGGAGCAGTAGGCCTGAGCCATCTCCCGGACCGTTACGCCGTTAGTCAGCTGACCCAGTGCCATAGGGGCATAGTCAATATCGGCGCTCACAAGGCTGGTGAAGCCCAGATGCTTGGTGAGGTAGTCATAGGATGTCTGGGGGCCCTGAGGAAGTATGTCCACTATCTGCGCGGCAACGGTATTCAGAGAATACTGGAGCGCGGAGGCAATGGTCATAATGCCGTAGTTGGAGCCGCCGTCGTTGCGCGGAAACCAGTTGGTGCCCTTCAGATGGATATTGGCGTCATCCGCAACAGCCGTTGCCGGGGTGATAAGGCCAAGGTCTATTCCGGGGCCGTAGGATGCCAGAGGCTTGAAGGAGGAGCCGGCGGAGCGCTGTGTCTGGGTGGCTCTGTTCAGGCCGAAGTTTATGGTCTTCTCACCCACGCCGCCGGAGAGTCCCAGAATTCGTCCGTCATAGGGGTCCATGACGACAATAGAACTCTGGAGCTGCTGGTCGGAGTAATTGGTTGCCGGGATCTCGGACAGATTTGTGTATATCGTATCGACCGAGCGCTGCACAGCCGGGGACATATTGCAGTAGATATTATAGCCGCCGTTATACAGCAGAGACTGAGCCGTTTTCCGGCTGATGCCCTTGACCTCCATCAGATCCCTGGTCACATCCTCGATGACAGTCTCGGTATAATAGCTCATGATCTTCTGAGTCTGAGCCTCTTCCTGAGTGCGGGTGAAGTGGAGCTCCTCAGCTACGGCCTCTTTATACCGGTCATAGTCGATAAAGCCCTGCTCATACATCTCATGCAGGATGGTTTCCTGGCGGTTTTTGTTATTCTGCTCGTTATAGAAGGGATCATAGAAGGTCGGCAGGTTTGTAATACCCACGATACAGGCGCCCTCGGCCAGAGTCAGCTCGGAGACATCCTTTCCGAAATATGTCTGGGCAGCCGTCTGCACGCCCCAGCAGCCCTCGCCGAAGTACACCACATTCATGTACCATTCAAGGATGCGCTGCTTGTCGTACTTCTTCTCCAGCTCCAAAGCGCCGAATATCTCGGTAAGCTTGCGGGAAATGGTCACCTCATCCTCACCGGTCAGGTTCTTGATAAGCTGCTGAGTGATGGTAGAGCCGCCGTAGCTTGTCTCCATTCGTGCGAACATCTGTATGAACGCACCGGCTGTGCGGTACCAGTCTACGCCCTTATGCTCGTAAAAGCGTTTATCCTCTATGGAGATCAGGGCATTCATCATATCCTGAGGAATATCGTCATAATCGACCCAGATGCGGTTCTGGGAGGAGGACAGCGTCTCCAGTATCTTCCCGGAGGCTTTCTTGCTCTGCCATTCGGCATCGGACTGGGCAAACCAGCCGTCATTGGCGTCGGTGTACCAGATGGTGCTGGACTCGGACAGCTTGAAGTCCTCAAGGTTAAGGTTGAGATTAGGTGTGAGGCAGGTCTTCACATAGTATGCAAAAACGCAGGTGAACATCATACCCGCCACCAGTATTATCAGAAGAACCGTACCCAGCACCTTGAAAAAGCCGCTCAGAGCCCCGGCCGCAAGGTCGGCGGTAAAATGGGCGGCCAAAGACGCCGCAGAACGCCTGCGCTCTGCCTTAGGCTCTGTATTCCTTTGTTTGTCGGAGTGATTTGCCATAGATTGAGAGAGTGCCTCCTTATACTAAATCCCCATGCGCATCAGAGCGCACCACCATAAACGAAAGCAGAGCCATATTACACCGTTGAAGAGCAGCTTTCATAGTAAATCCCCATGCGCTTTAACGCGCACCACG
>JAZUJF010000203.1:0-8973 GCA_045642585.1 Candidatus Limivicinus sp. | reverse complement strand
CCCAGATATCCGAACGAAGTCCTTCCCGTCTCATAGGAGCTTCACCCGCTTCAGACAGCTGTCTGTCCACCTCATCAACAAGTGCCTTAATATGAGTGGAGCTGGTGCCGTTGCAGATGACAAAATAATCTGCAAGCACGGTATGCTCGGTGGTCTTCAGAACCTTGATGTCCCTGGCCTTTTTGTTGTCCAGTGCCTTATAGGCGATCTGTGCTATCTGTTCGGGAGTAAGCATATTAATCATCCATTCCGCCGCTTCGCGTCGGCATAAAGTGTAATTAAAGTGCAGCATCTTATCACGCGAAGCAGAGGAATGATAAGATGATTATTAATTTTGATCATATCAGTGGGAAAGGTACTTTCACACTGATCATCCATTCCGCCGCTTCGCGTCGGCATAAAGTGTAATAAAACGCATCATCTCATCACGCGAAGCAAAGGAATGATAAGATGATTAATAATTAATTTCTCCTAATATCTGCCAAGTATGGAAGCGTCGCTGTCTATCAGCGTAACATCTATTATACACCCGTGGTCAACCCTTGTGCCGGGTCTGAGGCTCTGGGATGAAACCTTCTGTGTATCGGCGTCGGTGACGGCACCGTTTGTGTGGATAAACACGCCGTAATATGACAGTGTATCCCGGGCTTCTTCATAGCTCATGCCGGTAATATCGGGCAGTATCTCCATGTCGGAGGATACCTCGCTGCCAAGATATACTATCATCTCTGTATCCGCGGCAACCTTCATTCCGCCCTCGGGCAGCTGAGAAGTTACAGTTGGGCCCTCCCCGATGAACCGACAGCGAAGTCCCGTCTCGGTCAGCTTGTTGTAAGCCTTTTTGCTGTCATATCCGATAAGGCTCGGGACAGTCACATCGGAATTCTCGTCCCCGTCAGTGGCAATTCCCATATAAGGCAAAATATCGGAAAACATATTTCCAACCACCGGCGCCGCCATCTGGCCGCCGCTTATATATATTCCGGACTGGTTTGAGGGTGTGTCCAGAAACACAAGCAGTACGATCTTCGGGTCATCGGCAGGTGCAAAGCCTATAAACGACACTATGTATTCCTTGACGCCTGTCTGAGCCTCAAGGCTCACCTTTTCGCTGGTTCCGGTCTTGCCGCCGATGCGGTATCCGGCCACAGCCGCATTTCTGCCTGTTCCGTCCTTGGGGTCGCCGACTACCTTCTCCAGAATAGTCCGTAGCTTTTCGCTTGTCTCGGCACTAATGACCTGACGCACCGGCTGCGGCTCACGGCGGGTCACGGTCTCTCCGTCTGAATTCAGAACAGAGGACACCACATATGGCTTCATTAACTTTCCGCCGTTGACGCAGGCGCTCACAGCACATACCAGCTGCAGAGGCGTGATCGTAAAGGTCTGCCCGAAGGATGCCGCCGCAAGCTGAGAGAGATTTCGCTCGGAGCAGAAGGTATTCCGACTCCACCATATGCTTCCGCTCTCTCCGTAGAGGTCGATTCCGGTTATTGCGCTCAGATTCTCGTCAGGGTCCTCAGACAGATTGAGAAAGCCGAAAGCCTCGCAGTACCGATAGAACTTTTCCGCGCCTATTCTCTGTCCGATATTGACAAAGGCCACATTGCAGGAGTGCTGAACCGCCTGAGTGAGAGTCTGTGAGCCGTGGCCTTCGGTTTTCCAGCAGCGTATCGGAGTAGTTCTGCCTTTGACGCTTACATTTCCGCCGCAGTAAAAGCCGCTGTTTTCATTCACAAGCCCCTCCTCCAAAGCCATGGAGAGGGTTATGATCTTGAAGGTGGAGCCAGGCTCATACGTATCCGACAGAGCCTTGTTCCGCCACTGTCGGGTCTGTGCCTCGGTGAGAAGAGCCGCTCGCTCCTCCTTTGTCTCTGCCTCGGATATGATCGCCTTTGCCTCGTCGCTCACATCAAGATAATTGTTCAGATCATAGCCTCCCAGAGAGGCCATGGCCAATATTTCGCCCGTATTGGGATCCATGGCAATGGCCCCGGCGCCGTTACGGATATCATAGTCCTCCACAGCCTGCCGCAGATGCTTTTCGACATAGAACTGGATGCCCGAGTCAACTGTCAGCACCAGATCGCAGCCGTCCTCTCCGGGTATCTGCTGCTCATACTGCTCAAAAAGAAGATCGGAGCCGTAGGCATTGGTCATGCGCACAGATCTCCCCGCCGAGCCGGACAGCACCGAGTCATATCGTGCCTCTATTCCATCCAGTCCCTGGTTATCCGTACCCACAAAGCCTATCAGATGACAGGCAAGGGAGGAATTTGGGTAATAGCTCTTTGTATCGGTCTCAAGGCGCACGCCTCGAAGCTTGTTTTCCGACTTAAATCGCCTTACCTCGTCAGCCTTGTCCTTCTCAAGCTTCTTTGCGACAGTCACATACCAGTTGCCTGTCTGACCGGTCTTTTCATATATGCTGTCATATTCGATACCCAGTATATCAGACAGTCCCGAGGCTATCAGCTCCCGATCCTCGCCGTACATCTCTATCTCGGCCGGGCTAAGGTAAACATTGTCAACCGTTGCGCGGACAGCCAGCGGGTTCATATTACGGTCAAAGATCCCTCCCCGCTTGGGGCTGGCGTTCACCGTCCTCAACTGCTGGGAAATGGCAAGAGCTTCATACTTTTCATGATCCCTGATCTGCAGCACATACAGTCTGCCCAGAAGCAGAGAAAAGAGCACGATCCCCATGAAAAGTGCCAGGAACAGACAGCGTCTGCGCATCTGTCTTCCCGGCACAGTCTTTATTTCCTTATTTACTGCGCTGATCTTCATCATGTCACCTGCTGAATGTTTATTACTCTATGTATATTCAGCAGAATGATGAAATAGTCACTCCCGCGGCATATCTAAGGAAACGCTGATTAATTCGGTGAGAGCAGATGCCGAAAGCAAATAATTCAGCGGTTCCCTAAATAAATGATCTGGCCTGCTCTCGGAGTCTGCATTTTAAGCTTCTCTCTGGCGTAGCTGTCTATCTCTGAAAGGCTGAAGGTCTCCTCTGTTTCAAGTACAAGGCGCTCACGGCGGAGCTTCTCCTCCTCCGTCTGCCTGTGTGTCTCAACCAGCTCCTGACTTATGCGGGTCTCGTCTATTGACATCATCAGACTTGAAACAAGAAGGAACGCGGAAAAACCGACACATATCAGCGTGAACAGTATCTCGCCCGGTCTTTTCATACTCTCTCCGCAATTCTTAGCTTTGCGCTCCTTGATCTTGGGTTCTCCTCAAGCTCCTTTTCAGAGGGAAGAATGGGCTTGCGGCTGACGCTCCTGAGAGTCTGTACAAAGCCGCAGGTACACACGGGTGCCTCTCTGGGGCAGGTACAGCCGTTCTCACGGGCCTGAATACCGGATTTGACAATTCTATCCTCCAGAGAATGGAAGGAAATCACGCAGAGCCTCCCGCCCGGATTAAGCTTGTCAGGGGCGGTCCTCATCATATTTTCAACAGCGCCCAGCTCGTCATTTACGGCTATGCGAATTGCCTGAAATGTACGCTTTGCGGGATGCTGTTTCTCCCTCAGAGCCTGTGCGGGCATCGCGCCCTTGATTATATCCACAAGCTCAAGCGTTGTCTCAATGGGCTTTACAGAACGGTGAGCAAGAATCGCGCCGGTTATTCTCCTTGCATATCTCTCCTCGCCGTAATCCCACAGGATACGGTTGAGCCGGTTTTCGTCCCAGGTGTTCACCACAGTGAAGGCTGTAAGCTTTTCGCTGTGATCCATACGCATATCAAGCGGCGCATCTCCCATGTAGGAGAAGCCGCGCTCTGTCTCGTCAAGCTGAGGCGAGGATACACCCAGATCGAATAACATTCCGTCAACGGCTTTGATGTCAAGGTTATCTATAATATCAGCGGCGTCGGAGAAATTACCGTGGACAAGAGTTACTCTGTCCATAAACGGGGCAAGCCGTTTCGCAGAGCGCTCCAGGGCAGTCTCATCACGGTCAATACCTATTAGTCTGCCCGTGGTAAGGCGGGACGCGATCTGATAGGAATGTCCGGCAAGACCAAGCGTTCCGTCAAGATAGATACCGTCAGGCTTGATATTCAGTCCCTCAATACATTCATTGAGCAGTACCGAATAGTGTACAGGCTCACTCATCAGAACTCAAGCTCCTCCATAACCGCGGCGATATTCTCAGGGGTGGTCTCCGCCTCATAGATCTCCTTCCACGCATCGGAATCCCACAGCTCCGCATGGTTGTTGCAGCCCACGACCGTAACATTCTTTGTAAAGCCCGCATAGTTTCTCAAATTCTGAGGAATAAGAGCTCTGCCCTGAGCATCCAGCTCGCATTTTGCGGCATGGGCGAAGAGGGGGCGCATCCTGCGCTGCTTCACATAGGGCATCTCGCTGACCTTATCGGAGAGAGCCTTCCAGCTCTCATTGGAATAGGCACAGAGACATCTGTCCATAGACAGTGTCAGGAAAAATATATCACCGAGCTCTTCTCTGAGCTTGGCAGGAATAAAAAGCCTACCCTTGCTGTCAAGGGAATGCTGAAATTCACCGGTCATGAACAAAGCCTCCGATCTTGGGTATTTCGCTCCATTTTGCACCACTTAATACCACTTTTCACCTCCATTATAGGGACAGATATAGAAAAAAGCAAGTGAAACTTTTTGTATTTTTTTGACTTTTTTAGTAGTCTTTTTACCCGAAATGGATAAAAAACAGCCGAATGCAGAACTGCATCCGGCTGAAACACAATATGTAGTAATAATTAATCCTGCGAATCCTGCTCCTTGGGTTCGGCCGCCGCTGTCTGCGCGCCGAGGGAGCGGAAGGAGCTCCTTGCAGATTGGATAGTAGTCAAAGACTGCCTCATGTTCTCCTCTGCCTGACGCATGATGGAGTCCACATAGTCGCTGGCGACCCGGCGAAGCTCATTGGACTTTGCCTCAGCGGAGGCGATCATCTCAGCACTGCGGGCTCTGGCCACGCGGACAATATCCTGCTCCTCGACCAGTGCTCTTGCCTTTTCTTCGGCGGTCTTCCTCAGAGCCTCGGCCTCACGCTTGGCGGAACCGATGAACTCCTCTCTGGCCGCCACCAGACGCTTGGACTCCGCGATGGATGCGGGCAGATTTGCCTTGATCTCGTTGATGATCTCGATGGCCTTATCCCGCTCGATAATGCACTTATCGTTTCCCAGCGGGACGCCCCAGGCCTCTGTGACCATGCCGTAAAGTATATCCAGCAGCTCTATCACATCATTATTGTCATCCATTATTTTTCCTCCATTGTTCGGCTTTTGCCTGAATATCTCCGATTATTTCGCTGGGAACAAGACCGGTCAGATCGGCGCCGTAATGGGCGATCTCCCGAACGACCGAGGAGCTGAGAAAGGTATACTTATCGCTGGAAGTAAGGAACATCGTCTCCATGTCGGGATTGAGGCGCTTGTTGATCTGATTCATCTGGAACTCATACTCAAAATCAGACGCGGCTCTCAGACCTTTGACGACGACCGCATGATCAAACTGCTTTGCGTATTCGGCCAGAAGCCCATCAGAGCAGTCCACCGTAACATTGGGAAAGCGTTCCACGGCCTTTCTGACCATCTCCACACGCTCCGCAACCGAAAACATGGTGGATGGCTTGGCGGCGTTGACCATCACACAAACCACGACCCTGTCAAATATCCTGCTGGCGCGTCTGATAATATTCAGATGGCCGAGCGTGATGGGATCAAAGCTGCCCGGACAAATGGCGACACTCATTATCTGCTCTCCTTGGTATATACGGTGAGCTTCACTCTGCCGTAAATATATTCTCTGCCTCTGCGGTAGGGCGGGAACATATCCGGCATCGGGGTTTCTCGCCTTGACTCACATAATATTATACCACCATCCGACAATATGTCAACGGAATTGATAGTATTGAGCACTTTTTCGTACAAACCGCCATCGTACGGCGGGTCTACAAAGATAAGGTCGAACTTTCCGCAACTGTTCAGAAAGCTCAGAGAGTCCTGCTGAAGAACGGTGCCGCTCAAGCCGCAGGTCCTGAGGTTATCCTTGATTATCTTAACGGCCTCCCGGCT
Organism: Candidatus Limivicinus sp.; assembly: GCA_045642585.1. GTDB lineage: Bacteria > Bacillota > Clostridia > Oscillospirales > Oscillospiraceae > Limivicinus. Next base: position 2,902 of record JAZUJF010000203.1, on the reverse strand, counting down.
CTGGTCGATAAAAACGCAGGATGACGCGCCCCGGCTGAGGCACTCAATACCAAGCTGTCCGGTCCCGGCAAAGAGGTCAAGCACTCTTCTGCCCTCAATGTCAAACTGCAGGATGTTGAATACAGACTCCTTCACATTGTCTGTGGTGGGGCGAATATCTGAATTTTCCGGTGTTTTAAGCCGTCTGCCTCTGGCTGTGCCGGTGATAACTCTCATTTTTCCACGCTCTTTTCGTTATGAAAGAATTCGTAAACAGCGATTGCCGTATTTTTCGGAACAACAAGATTAAGCTGCTCCACCGTGGCCTCTTTGATCGCTTTTACTGATTTGAAATACTTTATGAGGTCGTTTCTCCTCTTTTCTCCCACACCGTCTATCTTATCCAGAGTAGAGCCGTAGCTCTCCTGACGCAGGGAGCGCTGGTATTCTATGGCAAAGCGGTGAGTCTCCTCCTGAATGGAGCCCACCAGCGCAAAGACCGCCTGATTGGAGCCTATGCCGATCTCCCTGCCCCGGGATGTGACGAGAGCCCGGGTGCGGTGCCTGTCGTCCTTTACCATGCCGAAAACCGGAAGGCTCAGTCCCAGCTCGGCAAGTGCATCCTCGGCCACAGCCGCGTGGGTGTCGCCGCCGTCTATCAGCAGGAGATCCGGCAGAGGCGAAAAGCTCTCGTCGCCGTCAACATAGTGTTTGAAACGCCGGTATACCGCCTGACGCATACTGGCATAGTCGTCCCGTATCTCCATATCCTTTATTCTGAACTTCTTATAGGCTTTCTTCAGGGGCTTACCTTCCACATGGACAGTCATGGCGGCAACAATTCCGGTGTCGCCCAGATTTGAAACATCGAATGCCTCGATGCGCGACGGTGCCTGCTCCATGTCAAGAGCCTTACCAAGCCATTCAAGAGTTTTGGACCGGCGCTGGGACTGGGTTGTGCGGCGCATTATCTCCTCGGAGGCGTTAAGTCTTGCGCTCTCAATAAGGCGCATACGCTCTCCCCTCTTAGGTGTCTCGATATATATTCGCCTGCCTGATGTCTGGCTGAGAAGCTCCTCAAGGTCGTGAGCACCCACAATATCGCATGGCAGCAAAATGGATTTCGGCCAGCCTCCCCGGTGGGCGGTATAGTATTCCCGTACAAGGTCAGATACAGCCTCGGCGTCATCCTCAAGAGGCTCCTCAAACATCTCAACATCCTTGCCCACCAGATTGCCGTCCACGAAATGGAGGACCGCAAAGCAGCTTTTCGCCCCGCGGCAGAAGCCTACGGCGTCCGTATCGGCAAAGGCGGTGGCAATTACCCGCTGCTTGTTTTCAAGCCCCTGAACGGCCCGCAGCCGGTCACGAAGCTCGGCGGCCTTTTCAAAGCGCAGCTCCTCAGCCGCCTGCTCCATCTGAGAAGTCAGGGCATCCTCCAGCTCCCTGCACTTGCCGTCAAGAATAAGCGCGGCCTGAGCCATTCTGCGGCGGTATTCCTCACTGTCCGAGTCGTGAAGGCACCATCCCGCACAGGCACCCATGTGATAATTGAGGCAGGGCCGTTCCTTCCCTATGTCCCGTGGAAATATACGGGAGCAGTCAGGCAGAGCAAAGGTTTTCTGGATGGTCGAGATAATATCAAAGGTCTGACCCCGGGAACCGAAGGGGCCGAAGTATCTGGCTCCGTCTTTTCCGGCCCGGTTTATCAGAGTCATTCTCGGGTACTCCTCCCGCATATCAAGGCGGATAAAGGGGTAGCCCTTGTCGTCCTTCAAAAGGATGTTATAGTGTGGTTTATGGCGCTTGATAAGAGAGTTTTCCAGCACCAGTGCCTCGAACTCACTGCCGGCGACAATAACATTGAAGTCGTGGACCTTCTCGACCATGGCCGCTACCTTGGGAAGATGCTCTCCGTGGAAATAGCTGCTGACCCGGTTCTTGAGCTTTTTGGCCTTTCCAACATATATGACCTGACCCTGCTCGTCCAGCATGATGTATACGCCGGGCAGCAGGGGCAGATTATTCGCTTTTTCTCTCAGAGTATCAAGCATCTGTTTCAGCCTTCGATTTATCGGATATGCTGTCCACGACACACCACACAGTGATGGAGATAATAACGATAGCGGCGCCGATTATGGCAAAGATACCGGGCATCTCCCCATAAAATATGGCCACCCATACAGGATTAAGCAGCGGTTCAAGAGCTCCAAGCAGGCAGCAGGCCAGCGGCGGGCAGTAGCGGGAGGACTTGACATAGAGAATATAGGCAATACCAAGCTGAAAAATACCTAGGATAAGGATAAAGATAACGCTTGTAGTGTCAAACACGGGCTTAGTTATGATAATAAAGGGCAGACCTATGAGGAAGGTAAAAAGCTGGCCGAAGATAATTCCGGAAAACCGGGCCTCACCCTCAAGGTTGCCGACAATGACGAACATTGCCGCCATAAACACGCCCGCGAGTATAGCAATGATATTTCCAAGCATATAGCCCGGTCCAAGCTGATCGCGGAAGAAAAGCGAGATACCTGTCAGGGTGAATAATACCACGATAAAATCCCTTTTCCTTATCTTTGTTTTAAGAAATACGGCGGAAATCAGGATAACGAACACAGGAGAGGTAAACTGAAGAACGATAGCGTTTGCGGCCGTGGTCAGCTTATTTGACACGGCAAAGCAGGTGTACAAAAGCCCCGTGAAAAAGCCGCAGAGCAGAGTCTTTTTTGATACCACAAGCTTATAGTGCTTTATGCGGGTATAAATAAAAATAGTTGCGCCTGCGATCAGGCTTCTCATTCCGGCAACGGCAAAGCCGTTCCACGGGATAAATTTCATAAGGACGCCTGCAATGCTCCACAGGGCGGCGCAGACTAGCATCTCAACTATTGTTTTGTTTTCCTTTGTCATTTCTACACCTCAA
>JAZUJF010000202.1:0-8677 GCA_045642585.1 Candidatus Limivicinus sp. | reverse complement strand
TACTAAGCACTGATAAGAAGAAGACAAAGATTTGCGAGGAAAAAATGCGCCGGACAAGGCAGCTTACGCAGAGCATAATGGAGATATATGGTCAAGGAAGCTAACGAAGTACGGCACAGTTTTTACCGCAAAGATTGTCTGATTTCTATCAGTGATTAGTATCAAATACTATATGAAAAGTTTAATGGGCCGGATCATTTCCGGCCCGTTTTTTATGATTCAATATTTGCTATCCTATCCATGATCCGGTCGGCTATCTCAAGGCATTTCTTCGAGGCATTGTCAAGCTCTGCAAAAAAGCCGTCAGCCCCGTCATTCAGTCCGTCGGAGACGGCCTTGAAGAGTATACAGGGGACCCTGTTGGCGCTGCAGGTCAGAACGATGCCGGCAGACTCCATATCGCATATATCACCGCCGAAGGTATTGTGCAGATAGGTCTTCTCCTCCGGAGTGGATATGAACTTATCTCCGGAACAGCAGGTGACAAGAGGCAGATCGCTTTTCAGCATCAGGGCGCTCTTGACCAGATTTTCGCTTGGCCTGAGATAGATGGAATCGTATCCGTCGACCTGACCGACAGCAAGGGGCATAAACTCGGAGCAGTCGTATTTGTAATGAACGACCCTGTCCACAAGGCAGACCTTGAGACTCTTCATGTCCGGCGTCAGTCCGCCCACCACGCCGAAGTTTATGATCTTGGAGACATTGTATTTGGAGATAAGGAACTGGCAGGCGGCAGAGGCGGCACACTCGCCCATGCCGGACTGGGCGATATAGATGGTATAGCTGTCCCGTTCTATCCGGAAAAGCCTGAAACCGGCCGGACACTCCAGCTCCTTCCAGTTTTTATACATATCGAAGATGGCGTTGAGCTCTATCGCGACGACTATGCCCACACGCTTTTTCTCACCGGGATTATCGGACAGCTTTTCACGGAGATTTGCGAGCAGGAGATTGCCGTCGGTGAGAGAGTCATTGTCCTCGTCTTTCTTATCCAGATACACAAAGACATCCCAGCCTATCTCCTGAAATGCCTTCTCAACAGGTTCAAAGACCCTGGAGAAATCATAGTCGTCTGTCGCCTTGAGGCTATTGTCGGCGGCGTTGAAGGTGCTATGTACAGGCGTGAGCTTTACGGCAAACTTCCGCTTGTCGAAGAGCCGGTCTATCACGGCGGGATCGATTACGGTATCCGAGGTCAAAGGGAAATTCAGCCGGTACTTGCTTCCCTTTGGCATGGGCAGAAGAGCTCCGATCCGGGCGATCTCCTCAAGCGGCATGGACATATTTTTGAAGATGCGGTTTCTCTCGTTTTCATCTGTGGTGCAGATGCTGAACTGGAGATCGGCGTCACCATTGTAGACCTCATTCTTGATACGGCAGTAGTTCAGCAGGAAATCGGTCACGGTATCGCTGTTTCGCGGCATCATAGTGGACAGGTTTGGCACGATCAGCTCTGCATCGACCCGGCTCTCTATCTCACCGCGGAGGTCATACTCGATGAAGTCCAGTACGGAAGAGTTCAGTGCAGGCTCACCCATTCGCATGAAGTCAACAGAGAAATATTTAGTATGGGTGGAGCCGGTATTCTCAACGATGGTCCTGATCTGGTACCTGAGATCCTCTCTTGTCGCATTGCCGTAGAAGCCGTAGCCCGGGCAGTCACAGAACAGACATTCCATCGGACAGCCTTTCTGACTGGACAGGGAGGCAAACCATGCGTCATCATAGGATGCGGAAATACAGTTAGGAGCGTTTTCCGGAGCAAAGCCCAAGGTCCGGGCCTTGATACGGTGCCGGAGCGCCTGCCCGGGGAAGGACACGAACTCAAGCCGCCGCTTTTCGTCGGCAAAAACTGTCCCGCTGGGCTTTTCAATAGTGCGAAGCCCGGCGTGCTTTTTGCGGATCAGGCCGACTGCGGCCATGATACCCAGGGACAGAACGGTGCCCACGGAAAATTCAATGAGAGAATAGATGAATATCTGCGACCATATCTCTACGGTGGGCTGCTCCCTGTGAGCTATGTTCATTACAACGGCGATCACAGCGAAAAGAATGATCTCAACAAGACCGGTGACGAGGATGATCTTCTCATTGAAGGACAGTCTGCGCCGACCCTTGTGGATGATGCGTGAGTATATCAGGTCGGAAAAAGCCAGCATCGGCAGACCGAAGAAGACACAGCCGGTCAGGTCGTTGAGAAACGCGAAAAATGCCGAGGTCCAGAACTCGCTGCCCGCCACGGTGTACTGTATAAAGCCAACAAGAAAGCCTATGAGGACCGTGTTCAGGAGGGTTATGAGAAAATAGACAAGGACCTTCTGCGGGGAGTCGATGCGGGTCATATGGGATTCGCATCTCACATATCTGCCCCATAAATAATACGGGATGAAGCCGTACAGTATCTGGGCGGGAAAGCCCATCACAGCGGTGACTATGCCCCAGCCGCAGACCAGATCCGATATGAAGTTTGCCGCGGCACATCCCAAAATTGCCGGCCAGCCGAAGATAATACCCAGCACGGGGTTGAATGCGGCGGAGATGCGTACACCGGTGACACTGTAGACAGCCAGATACTTGTTTGCCGGCACCGTGGTGACAAAAAACAGCACGGCAGACAGTAAAAAGATGAGAATACTCTTTCTGTTAATCGCTTTTTTCATATTGTTCTACCCTTATGTAATCAGATAAGCCCCAGAGTCCGGCGCAGCTGAGACTTGACGGCGGAGCTTGTGAAGGCGGCATCCACGGCATTGGAGAGAAGAAGCTTTTCCTGCAGAGGAGTCAGACCGAAGCATTCCTCCATATAACGGTACTCTTTGCCTATTGTCGTACCCTCCACGCCGGGATCATCGGAATTCAGGGTGACACGGATGCCCGTATTCAGGTAGTCCATGAAGGGATATTTCGTCATATCCGTGACTGCCTGAGTCTGGCGATTGCTGGTGGGGCACATTTCGAGGAATATGCCCTTATCCCGGATAAGCTGCAATACGCTCTCATCCTCATAGCTGCGCACACCGTGACCGATACGGACAGCGCCGTATTCGATGGCCCCGCGTACATTCTCGGCCCCCGCGGCCTCACCGGCATGGATGGTGAGGGGGATTCCGTATTCTCCGGCTTTCACGAACAGCTCACGGAAATCCGAGGTGGGATAGAGCGCCTCAGCGCCCGCAAGGTCGAGAGCGACAACGCCGCCGTCTTCCACGAGATATTTCCTCGCAAGCTCCACTGTCTCAAGGTTTTTCTCCTCAAGACCGCGGCCTCTCATGCAGCAGAGAATGGTGTTGATATGCCCACCGCTTCTTTCAAGACCCTCCAGGACGGCTCTTACGGCGTCCTCCTGAGTCATACCTCTGTCCGTATGCAGCTGAGGGGCATAGCGTATCTCACCGTATATTACACCCTGAGCCTTCATGCTCTCGGCCACAAGATACGCGCCCTCACGGAGACCCTCATAGGTCTGCATAAGAGACACGGGGAGAGCGAGGCACTTGAGAAAGTCGTTTAGACTGGTGCAGTCCTCCGATACTGTCAGCAGACGCTCCAGCTCCCTGCCGTTCTCTGCGGGCAGCCTGATACCCTGAAGCGCGGCAAGACGCCTTGCAATATCCGAGGTAACAGACCCGTCAAGATGAGTGTGGAGATCTATGTATCTGTCTGCATATGGAATTGACTCATTGGGCGTTTTCATAGCATTACCTTCTAATAAATCAGTCTTTATTTTCAATTTATACCACATACAGGAGCATCATGCAAGAATGGGAACATCCGGAGTCGGAAGTTTCGGGTATTGTAAGGCAGGGCTCGGGGTGTTATACTGGTCATATATAATGTGGGAGCAGTTGGAGACAGCAGAAATGACATACGAGGAATACCTTTCAAAACGGGAAATAATGGTGGAGGAAAACCAAAACCTTGTGGGCAATGTTCTTAACCTGAAGGAGCAGGCGGTGGACGGGCGCCTCAGAGCTCTGAAAGACGAGCTGTATGAGGAAATTGGCGAAAACGACCTGTTCAAGATGAAGCTGATGGGTGATCCCCGGCTATGGAACAGCTCCCTGTACGCATTTATTAAGGCCCTTCCCAAGGGCTCCGATCTCCATGTCCACGCCACCGCTCTGCTGCCGGCTCACCGCCTCATTGACTTCGTTCTCGGCAGAAATGATCTGGTAGTGGATGTGAGGGACGGCCATATCTATAACATCGATGAGCCCGGTTACGACAGAGATCAGTGCCATCCCCTTTCCCGGTCTTTGGAGAACGGCCTTGTCACCCGGGAATTCATAGAAAAGAAGTGGACTATGCTGGGGAAAGCCCACAACGAGTCAGTGTGGGACTATTTTGAAAATCTTCTCGGACTGTTTGAATCCATCGAGTACAGCGAGGACACCCTCTTTGACTACTATGTGACGGCCTTTGAGTATTATATTGAGAACAACATTTTTCACATCGAGATCCACGCCGTCTTTTCCGAGGATTACGAACGGTCTCTGGCCCTTGCCGGCGTCATTAAGCGGGCATATTTTGAGGTGAAAAGGAAGCACAGCGAGCTGATAGTTTCGATAATCTGCTCCGGACTCAAATACCTGGGGGTGGAAATGAGCGTTCCGGAGCTGTACCTCAAAAACGCCGTCAGATTGAGAGAGGCGATCCTCGACGATTTTGACAGGGACGATGTTCACCCGTTTATCATCGGATTTGATCTTCTCAACGAGGAGGACAGATCCATACCCCTCAAAGAGCTTGCGCCCATGCTTCTGTACTACCGGGACAGATACCCGGACTTCGATCTGTATATCCACTGCGGGGAGTCCCTGTATGCTCAGGTGGACAACCTGATAGACGCCTATCTTCTGGGAGCCGCCAGAGTGGGTCACGGTATGAATCTGTATAGATTTCCAAAGCTTCTTTCTGCCTTTGCCGACAGGGAGATATGCCTTGAGGCCTGCCCTATATCAAATATGACCCTGCGCTATGTGAAGGACCTGCGCCTGCACCCTGTGGCTGAGTACCTGAAACGGGGAGTGACGGTCTCTCTGTGCTCCGACGACCCTGTGTGTCAGGAGCATGAGACCCTGACCGACGATTTCTTTGCCGGCACGGTGTGCTGGGATCTGAACCTGTCGGATATAAAGCAGCTGTGCATAAACTCCATCATGTACTCCGGCCTTGATAAGAGTCAGAAGTCCCAGATGTATTCCGCGTGGAAAAAAGCCTGGGTCAGGTTTACGGACAGCTTTGCCGACTGATAAAATAACCGTATGAGTTGGAAATTTGGAAAAAAAGTTAAAGCGGACGCGATCCTTATAGCGTTCTGCCTTGTCCTGTCTGCGGTGCTGTTTTTTCTGCTCGCCGGCACCACCGAGCACGGTACCAAGGCGGTAGTGCGTATTAACGGAGAGACAGCGGCGCAGTATTCTCTGGCTGTGAACGGTACCTACCCCTTAAACGGGGGGACCAATACTCTTGTTATTGATAACGGTACCGCCCGTATGGAGTATGCAAACTGTCCGGACAGGCTCTGCGTCCATCAGGGCGCTGTTTCCCGCACCGGCCAGTGCATCACCTGCCTGCCTAACAGGATCACCGTCACCATCGAGGGCGGCAGGTCCGAGGTGGATATTATCGTGGGATAAAACGAAACGGATCAGCCCGTTCCCGTCAGGAGAATCATTGTGAAAACAAAAAAACTTGCCCTTTTGGCTCTGTCGGTGGCTCTGGCCATGATACTGTCATTTGTTGAAAGTCAGATACCCGCCTTTGTAGCAATCCCCGGTGTAAAGGTGGGCCTTGCCAATATAGTGGTGGTCTTTGCCCTGTACAGGATAGGATGGAAGGAAGCCCTGCTGATCTCCGGCGTGCGTGTGTTTCTGGTGTCCGTGCTTTTCGGATCGACCGCAAGTCTCTTCTACTCTGCGGCCGGGGCGACAGTCAGCTTTGTTGGTATGCTGATCCTGAAAAAGACCGACCGCTTCTCCTGCACCGCGGTGAGCGTGGCGGGCGGCGTCCTGCACAATGTCGGCCAGACAGCAATGGCCTGCCTCATTCTTGAGACAGATGTTATCCGCTACTATCTGCCTTTCCTGATATTAAGCGGGACGATAGCCGGAATTGCCATCGGCGTTATCTCCGCTGTCATGATCCGCAGGATATCCGTGGAGTGACGGAGGCTTCACAGGAGCGGGTAAATACAATGATAACAGCGGATGATGCCGGAGGGTTTGAAATGATTAATGTTGCAATAGTCGGTGCGGGCTTCATGGGCAGCACCCATCTCAACGCATACCTGAGCATGGACAATGTGCGTGTCAGAGCCGTATGCAATACAGGGGAGGAAAAGGGACGGGCTTTAGCCGGGAGAGCGGAATGTGAGTGGTACTGCGATATTTCTTCAATGCTTCGCGCCTGCGGGGATGAAATAGACGCGGTGGATATCTGCCTGCCCACTTATCTGCATAAGGAGAACGCCATTCTCGCAATATCCGCCGGCAAGCATGTTTTCTGCGAAAAGCCGGCCGCCCTGTCATCGGAGGATTATCGGGAGATGAACGCGGCGGCGGAAAAAATGGGGGTCAGCCTGAACATCGGCCATGTTATCAGGTATTGGCCCGAGTATGCCTGTGCCAGAGAAATGCTCACCGGAGGTGAGTTCGGAGAGATCAGATATGCCCGGGCCACGAGGATGAGCTGTGTTTCCAAACGCGCAAGGGAGGGCGGCTGGTTCACGGATCCCCGGCGCAGCGGCGGAGGCCTGCTTGATCTGCACATCCACGATGTGGACTTCCTTTCCTCGGTGTTCGGACGAGTCAGGAGCGTTTATGCCGTCGGCTCCAAAAATCGGGAGGGCAGCTGGAGCTTTGTCTGTTCGACGCTGAATTTTGAGAGCGGCTTTTCCGCGGTCGCCGAGGGAATAAGCCAGATGCCCGCCGGATTTCCCTTCACGATGGAGCTCAATATCGTGGGCGAGGATAAAGCCCTGTGTTACAGGATGGGAGCGGGGGAAAACCTGTATGATGTGAAGAGCGCCGTCCGCTCCGCAAGAATTTACGATAATTCGGCACAGCCCGCCGCCGTCTGCACAGATACTCCCGACGCCTACTATCTGGAGCTGAAGGACTTTGTGGAGCACATAGAGCAGGGGACACCCGTGACCGTCATCACTCCCCGGGATGTGGAACACACTATGAATGTGATGGACGCGATACGCCTGTCCCTTGAGACAGGCCGGGAGACTGCTGTTACAAATTGAATGGAAAACCGTAGGAATGGAGTAATAGTAGTGTGAAAGTTCCTTTCACACTACTATGATCAAAATTAATAATCATCTTATCATTCCTTTGCTTCGCGTGATAAGATGTTACACTTTAATTACTTTTTATGCCGACGCGAAGCGGCGGAATGGATGATTATTATGAAAAACAAAAAAATGATTTCCGCTGTACTGTGCATTGTTATTATGCTCGGCGTACTGACCGCCTGCGGCAAGACTCCGGCGGAGGAGCCTGTTGGTATGCCCAACCCCCTGAAGGAGGTCAGCGGCGAGCAGATGGCTGCCATTACCGGCCTTGCGCTCGTGGCGCCCGAAGGCGCGTCCGGTGTGAAATACTTTACCATCAATGACAAGACGGCGCAGCTTGTCTTCACGCTGGACGGCAGGGAATATACCTACCGCGCCGAGCCTACCGGCGAATTGAAGGCCTATGACCTCTCCGGGATGTACTATGACTGGACGGAAACCGGCGGGGGAAAGGTCGGATACTGTGACGCGGTGGTTGAGACCTGTGACAAGGCCGCCGCTGCCTACTGGCTGGATATAGTCCCCGGTATAAACTATTCTCTCGGATGCAGTGCTCAGGTTACTGCCGATGAACTGCTGAAGGTCGCCAACGCCTGCTTTGTCCCCGTTCAGGGTGATGTTGACGGCAAAGAACCCGCATCAGTAAAAGAAGTGGGTACGGAGGAAATGATCGCCGCTTCCGGTCTGGAGCTTGCCGCTCCGGAAGGGGCTGCCAATGTGAAGTATTATATCGTCAATGGCACGGCTGCCCAGGTCGTATTCACTTTGGATAACAGGAAATTCACTTACCGTGCCACACGCACAGGCGAGCTGGAGGCCTTTGATTTTTCCGATCTTTACTATAACTGGGAGAAAACCTCCGAAGCTCCGGTGGACTATCTGAACGCAAAGGTGAAGACCTGCAAGGATGCCGCCGTTGCATATTGGCTGGATATTGTCCCCGGCGTCAATTATACTCTCAGCTGCGAGAGCGCCATCTCCGCCGAGGAGCTTATGAAGGTCGCCAATATGTGTTTCGTCCCCACCCAGGGTGACGCCTGACGAAAACCATCCTCGCTTGAATTGTACCGTCTTATCAGAAATCGGTATGACTCACGACCATGACAGAAACGACCGCCTTGCAGGTGCGCAGGGCGGTTATTCTTGTTTCATAATAAAATTTTCAATATTATTCTTTAATTATATTGAAAGGGAAGTGAGTCTGTGGTACGCTTCCAATTTGCGGCATAAGCAGTAATACTAATCACTGATAGAAATCAGACAATCTTTGCGGTAAAAACTGTGCCGTACTTCGTTAGCTTCCTTGACCATATATCTCCATTATGCTCTGCGTAAGCTGCCTTGTCCGGCGCATTTTTTCCTCGCAAATCTTTG
>JAZUJF010000201.1:0-3310 GCA_045642585.1 Candidatus Limivicinus sp. | reverse complement strand
TGAAGAGCAGCTTTCATAGTAACCCGCATATAACAAAACGAAGCGGAAGACCGCTTCGTTTCGTTTATATAGTGAGGACAAAATGAAAAAGATGAATCATCTACTTGCAGGATTATATTACCCCAAAGATGTTTCAAAAGTTTCGCCCTAATTGTTTCGAGAATGTAAAATGAATATTAGGGAAACGCTGATTAATTCGGTGAGAGCAGATACCGAGAGAAAATGGGTTCTGATGACGGCACTTTTTCGCAGGAATACTTTGTGTATTGCAAGAAAAAGTGACTAAATCAGGGCACATTTTATCCGGTAGATGCCGAAAGCGAATTATTCAGCGGTTCCTTATCTTTTTCAGTCGAATGTGAAGCTCCAGACTATGTCTTTCGGCAGGTCTCTGTCGGCGGCGATATATCGCTTCCCGGCCTCCGCCGGAATGAAGTATACCGCCCGCTCCGCGCCCATCATTTTGCCGACGGAGGCCGCAATATCATCCGTCATGCCCTCCTCAGCCGAAACCAGCTCGCGGATATACGCGATGCCGTTTTCCGGATAGCCCGCCGCGATGCCGGTGCCGCAAGCATACAGTCCGCCGCCCAGCGATTCAAAGAACTGCTTCAGGGCCTCCATGGCATAGCTTGAGGGTCTCAGATGATTTTTCCCCTTGAGCATCATATCTCTCCACAGCAGGTACTCTGAGGAGGAGAGCTTTGCCGCAGGTTCAATATCCGCGCAGTTGACGGTCTTTTCCTCTCTGCTCAATATACAGCGCACGCCCATAAGCTTCTCATACCAGGGGTACAGGCTCTCTTCCGCGGGAAGCGTGGTCATGACCGTCGCGCCCCTCTTTTTTGCCAGTTCAGACGCGCATTTTACAAGAGCGGAGCCGCCGCCGGACGATCTGTGTTTTTCGTCCATCCCGACGGCGTATATATAACCCACGACAGGTCTTCTTACGGAGTCGGCGTACACAAGCTCCTGTCCCACCAGCGCCAGCGCAAAGCCAACCACCTCGCCCTCATACTCACAGACTGCGGCGGTGCCCATATTCTGAAGGTTATTCAGGACGGAATTGACCGTGGCCTCTCCGTCTCCGAATATTTCCTCCCACAGCCTCCGGATCCCGGGAATATCGGAGGCGGTATATTCTCTTACCTTGTATTCAGCCATTTATCCATCTCCCTGTATATTTCCTCACCGTGAATATCGGCTTGTAGGATTCCTTGGACACCCGAAGAGCTTCAATGCCCATATCGTCCTCCCGGTTAATATATTTTATCTCGGGATGCCGGCGCTTTACCGTTTTCGCAAGCTCCCGGCAGATCATCGGATAAGCTCCGTTCACATTGATATCCGCCTTTTCAAAATGGGTGTCAAAGGTATCATGGCTGATGACCTCTCCAAGGGTAAAGCCCATTATCCTCCCGTCTGCCTTCAGGACTCCGCCCTCAAGCCCCAGACATTCAAAGGCGGCAAAGGCCCTGACGATCGCATCGTGCTCATGGGATATGGACTTCTCCAGACGCTCATAGTTTTCCTCTGTCCACAAGGCCAGCATATCCAGACATGAGGGGATAAGCTCCCTTGTCAGGGGCAGGAACTCCCAGGAGTGTTCCGCCTCAAAGCGGTTGCAGTGATTTCGCTTGCCGTGAAGGGCTCTGCCCGCGAATGTTGAAAGAGCGTCTATATCATAGACATAGTCCGCGCACCTTACATCCTCCTCAAATTCAAAACAGCCGGGGTACTCCCGCTCCAGCTCTTCCCTGTGTCTTTCGGTTATTCCGCGCATGACCATGGGGTAGCCCCGATAGGCGCAGAATTCCCTTATCGCCTCAACTGCCCCCTTCAGCTCCCCGCTGCCTATGGGGAACACAAATGCGGGCTTACCCTCATAGCGGAGCTTCGTTATCATCCGGTCGCCAAAGCGGGTAATAAGCTGACGGTAGTATTTATCCCACACATATATATTCCCGAAATTATAGTCTGCGCTGGGGCTGTTCTCCTCCATCACGATCTTATCTACCCAGGGCTTATCGCTAAGGGTGACTGATTTGAATTTCAGCATTGTTCTCCGTATACCTCCGGGCATACTGCCCGTATCTCCTGCCTGAGCTCCCGCAGATCCATAAATGCCTCAGGCCGCTTGCTCTCGTCTCTGAGAAGCGCCGAGGGATGATAGGTGGCCATACATTTTCTGCCGCCCAGCTCGAACCACTGGCCGTGCTGACGGGTAATGCGAAAATCCTCGCCGATGAAATACATGGCGGATATTCTCCCCAGAAAGACAATGATCTTCGGGTCTACCAGTGCTATCTGCCTTTTCAGCCAGCCCACGCAGGCGTTCTGCTCCTCGTGGAGAGGGTCTCTGTTTCTGGGCGGGCGGCACTTGACGATATTCGCAATATATACCCTGCTTCGATCCAGATCTATCATCCGGAGCATATCGTCCAGAAGCTGTCCCGCCGGGCCCACAAAGGGTATGCCTGTCCTGTCCTCCTGTTCACCGGGGCCCTCGCCGATGAACATTACCTTCGCCTTTTCGCTGCCCGCGCCAAACACAAGATTAAGTCTTGTCTCACAGAGCGAGCACTTCTGACATTTCCCGCACTCCTGACGCAGAGCTTCCCAATTATCCGCAGCTGCCATTCTATTCTCCCATTATCACATCATATAATAATTCCGAAACATTTGTTTAACTATTAAGCACTTGCATATCAGCCTGCCGCGTATTATAATGTGACAGCTTGTTCCATTTGGCATTTGCTGAACGATGTGCTTTCATATTAACAATTATATAAAGATATTATCATCTTCAAATGCCAACATCAATACGGAGTTTTTAATTCTGCGGTTAAACCGTATGGGAGATCAATATGGCTGAATTTGACAACTATCTTTCACCCGGCAGACGGGGACACCTGATAGGCATCGGCGGTGTTTCCATGTCCTCTCTGGCGGAGGTTCTTGTGGACCGCGGCATTAAGATTTCCGGCTCGGATATGAGTCAGAGCAGAAATGTCATGAACCTGAAGGAAAAAGGTATCAGGGTCTGTGAGGGTCATCACCCGGAGAACATTACTGACGATGTGGAATTCGTTGTCCGCACCGCCGCCGTCCACGACGACAATCCGGAGATCATCGAGGCACACAGGCGCGGTATTCCCGTATTTGAGCGTACTCAGGCATGGGGCGCTATCTCCCGGGAGTTTACAAACGCCATGTGCATTTCCGGTACTCACGGCAAGACCACCACTACCTCAATGGCTACGCATATCATGATGACGGCCCGGAAGGATCCCACCGTTATGATCGGCGG
>JAZUJF010000200.1:0-2105 GCA_045642585.1 Candidatus Limivicinus sp. | reverse complement strand
GGTCTTTCCTATTCGCTACCTTTTTTTACTTGCTGTCACACATCATTGTAAATCCTACACATAAAAACCGGGCAGCTTTTGCTGCCCGGTGCGGATGTATTACTTCTCGAAGAGGGTCGTGACGGTTGAGGCAATCTTGTCCGCCAGACCTCTGGCCACGGTGATGACAGATTGTATCACGGAGACAACGCTGTTTGTGGTGTAGAGTCTGGTGGCAGAATAGCCGGTTTTCAGGTCAAACGAGAGGCTGTAAGCGCTGACCGCCAGATCTCCCTTGTTCCTGACCGCGACGGTAAGGGTGGAGGCATTGGGTCTGAGGGTCTTAATGGTGAGAACATTGCCCTCCATTGTGTACTCGTGACTGTTCAGTATTCTGCCATCCAGCATGACATAGTCCAGCCTGTCGAAACGGCCGAGGTTGAGCCTGATGGTGGTCTTCTGGAGAAGACTCCGATGCCCCTGCTGCTCAAGCGCGTCGATTATCATATCGGCGATCTGGGCAAAGCCGGTGGGAGTGGGGTGGCCCTGAGCCATGAACTCAATATTATCTTCAATAGCCAGTATCTCACCGACACTTATGGTCTCCTCGGTGGAGGGGGTCTCAACATTGGAGATGTCAACAAAAAGATAGCCGTACCGCTGGGCATACTCCCTCAGATCATCGTTCATAAGGTCAACAATGACGCCGAGAGCTTTGCCTATGGGCAGGAGCACATCCTCCGATAAGTTGGCATTCAGGAACGGGTTCATGAGTCCCACCAGAACGACAGTTGCGTCGGGGTTGTTCTCCTTGATGTAGTCCAGCAGGAGAGGATACGCGCCCTTCCAGTATTCATAATAACCAACGAGCTTGTCGATAAAACCGGCAACAGCGGTGGGAAGCTCAGCATCCTCCTCGTACAAATCGCCGGTGTCGATGACAAATGCTTTGTAGCAGACATCAGCCTGACCCAGACCGATGGTAATGAGGCTTGCATTATTCAGCATATTGCGGGCACTCATGATCTCGCCTGTGTAACCGCAATTCGCATCACCGTCCAGAGTGTAGCTTTCAGGGCAGGCGTAGTACTGAAGGTCAGTGCTATATCGTCTTATCAAAGCTTCGTCCTGATATGTGTACTCCTCATCGCGGAATCCGTCATCAATGCCCAGAAGGTCAAGGATGTACGCAAGGGAAACGGCGCCGTGGCAAAGAGGCCAGAACTTAGCCGTTGTATCCCTGATGTCGTCCGGCGCGTATAACCCGAAAGCTTCGGCGATCAGGTTGGGGTATGAGCCGTCAACATTACGGGCATATGCCGCTCTCTCGGGGTATTCGTTGTTGTAGATCTGATCCAGGAAGTGATCCGAGGCGCCGAAGCCGCGGGTAAAGCTGTCACCGATGGCAACATAGCCCGTCCCCCGCGCATACATATCATGCATGGCCTCTTCCTCTCCTGCCGCGAACGCCTGAAGTCCCATGCAGGAGGTGAGCATGACGACCGCGAGTATCAGGGAAATAATCTTAACTGTCCTTTTCATTTTCCGTTCTCCTAAATGTCTGCGAAACGGACGCAAAATAAACAACGGCGGAGCCGCCGCAGCTATATCCTGCCCCCAATATATTGTATGCTAAGATTATATGTTAATCGTGCACTAATGTCAATAAACATTTATTAATTTTCAGTGAATAAACTATGGCATTTTTGTTGATTTTAGGTGTTATGTATACCTTTTTGTTATTATTCGGAACGGATCGTTTTGCCGGGTAATACTGATACTAAATCTCCATGCGCAGTAATGTGCGCCACCATAAATGAAAGCTGAGTGCGCGGGGGGAAAACATCGTACATTACAGTATGTTAAAAATGCGCCTGCGGGCGCAGGACCTCATCAGTCACCAGTGTGCGCACTGGTGACAGCTTCTCCAAAGAAGAAGCTTAAGGCTCTCGCGGTTTTTCTACATTTCACATCGCTTTCCGTAGTACCGCGTAACGGCTAAAACTTTATTATTGGATAAAGATGCTTGAGGTTGACACGAGCGTCAGCGGTGGTAAACTGCCAAGAGACACCTTTCTGCTTTGCATTGCGTTCGGTATTCCAAGCGGAAAGGATCTCATTGAGCT
>JAZUJF010000199.1:0-19608 GCA_045642585.1 Candidatus Limivicinus sp. | reverse complement strand
CCGCAGCAAGCTTATCTCCGGTCAGGTCTTTATCCCCGAAAAGACAGACGGCCGCCGCAGAGCTGACCTTGACTTCGGCTACATCCATCCCTGCTCCTCCTTCCCCGCAGGTGACTGCGTGATCGAGATCTCAGGCCCCACCATGTAATTGTTCTATTATGAAGAGGGACACAGGCTGTTCCTCTTCATTCTCATAATACTGATTAAGGAAGTGACTGAATGTACCTTACACCTGAGCAGCAGGCTCTTCTTGACGGCTCCAAGGGAGAGACCATGGCCAGGGTCATGAAGACCCTCGTTGCCTTCGGCGACGCCTTCGATGCCACCAGAATGGTGCCTATCACCAGCGAATACGGCCACACGGTCATAAGCTTCGGTCTGGGACTTATGAAGCCTGTTTATGAGCTGTATGACCAGATACTTTCTGCCGGGGAGGTCAGCTCCCAGAAGTTCAGCGCCGACCCCCGCCCCACCGAAAAGAAAAATGTCCCGGCGACCCTTCTCCAGAACATCGTCTGCGATGTGATGTATTCTCAGCAGGGCAAGCTGGAGGAACAGCTTAAAAAGTTCGGCATCATGAGCGACGACGCCTATACCTGCACCTGCTATCTCCCCGAGGTGGGCAATACCCCCAAGCGCGGCGAGATCCTGGCCTGGGCCGAGTCCTCCGCCGTGGTATATGCGAACTCCGTTCTGGGCGCCAGATGCAACCGCAACTCCGGTATCATTGAGATGATGTGCTCCATCGCGGGCTTTGTACCCGAGTTCGGCTTCCTCACCGACGAGGGAAGAAAGGCCGACTGGATAGTGGAGCTGCGCACCTCCAAGCTCCCGGACGCACAGCTCTTCGGCTCCGCCGTGGGCATGAAGGTGCTGGAAAAGGTGCCCTTCGTGAGAGGTCTTGACAAGTACCTGGGCACAGAGCTGAACGATGCTGCCTGCACCTATCTCAAGGACTTCGGCGCGGCTACCGCCTCCAACGGCTCCGTGGGTCTGTACCACATTGAAAATCTCACCCCCGAGGCAGTGGATCACGGTGACAGTCTCATCCGCGAGGGTGCGCCTGTCTATATCGTTGACGATGCCGAAATAGAGCGTGTGAGAAACAGCTACCCCTGCATCTGGAAAAATCTTGACGCAAAGCCCAAGCTCTGCTTCATGGGCTGTCCCCACATGACCTATCAGCAGCTGATCGACTGGACGCTGCGCGTGGAAGAGGGACTGAAGAACGCGGGCAACAAAAAGGTGCTCATTCCCACCGTATTCACCGCCGCTCCCGCTGTTCTCAAGCACTTTGAGGAGACTGAGTACGCCGCCAGACTCAGGGCCACAGGTGTTCATACCGCGTCTCTCTGCCCGCTGATGTTCATGAACAATCCCCTTGTCAAGTCTCAGCCGGTCATCACCTCCTCCAACAAGCTGCGCACCTACTCCAGCGCGCGTTTCTACCCTGAGGCTGAGCTGCTTGTCATGCTCACCGGAGACAAAAAGGAGGGCGAATAAATGAGCAAGGTATTCAAGGGCCGTGTGATCGCAGCCGGTACTGCAAAAGCCGAGGCGCTGGTGTCCCATGGCGGCTTCAACACTCTGGCAAGCTATCAGACCCCGATGCTTTTGGGCGACAAGCAGGTCAAGTGCTCCGACCAGAACAACCCGGACCTCTATAAAAAGCCAATGCGCGGCAAGGCTCTGTGCCTGCCGGAGACGATCGGCTCCACCACCGGCGGTATGGCGCTCTACACCGTGTGCGCCACGGGAAAACAGCCCGCGTGTATGCTGTTCTCAAAGCCCATCGACACACTGGCAGCCTCCGGCGCTATTCTGGCGGCTTTCTGGACAGAGGCGGAGATGCCCGTTATCGACAAGCTGGGAGAGGAATTTCTTGACTACATTCAGGACGGCATGATGATCGAGGTCGCCGAGGACGGCACGGTAACAGTGGAATAAAATAAAGGCAACACCGCATAATGCGGCAAGAGCAGATACCGAGAGAAAATGGGTTCTGATGTCGGCACTTTTTCGCAGGGATACTTTGTGTATTGCAAGAAACAGTGACTAAATGATAAGTGAGCGTCCAAATCTTTGATTTGGCTTACGCGAACTTACACAGAGGGGGGCACATTTTATCCGGTAGATGCCGCAGGCGTAATATGCGGTGTAGCCTAAATATAAATACAAAAAGGCGCGCTGCAAGAACCCATTTTGCAGCGCGCCTTACAGTGTTTATAAATTTTGCCAAAATTCAAAACATAGTCCGAAGCCTTATAGAGCCGGATCATTTCGCTCCGCGATAAATGCCTCCATTTCCTCCTGAAGCAGGCGGAAAACATTTGCTATGAGGTATCCGTCCGCGATAGCATGGTTCATTCGGACACTGACAGGCATGACAAGCCTGCCGTTTTCTTCACGGTACCGACCCCAGTTAACGATGGGAGCAAAAAACAGATACCCGTCGGGCAGCTCGATATTCAGGGAATCATAGGACAGCCAGGAGATATATGAGGCGTCAAACCAGTTCGGATGATTTTCCGTATCAAGTCCGTATTCCCGCGTTTTCTTTGCCGCGGCAATATCGTCAGAGGCATTTTTATAAAATGTATCATAATCCTCGCTGTAGGCAGTGTACACGGGGGTGCAGGTCTCTGTGTCCTCATGGAAAACATACTGGATGGGATTTATGAAATCATAGCAGATCAGTTCGTCCGTCTGCCACAGATAGCCCATCCTGTAATCCTCCCGTGAATTCAGCACCTTTGACAGAATGTAGAGGAAATTGATGTAAAACTTCGTGCCGGAGCTGCCGGAATAGGCTTTAAGAGCAGTCACATCAATTCTCGCGGTCATGGATGTGGAGCACTTGCAGTCCTCGGAAAAATGGCGAAATACGCCCTTGCGGTAGTAATTCTCCCGGTCAATTATTCTATATTCGCCCATAATCAGATAACTCCCAGCGGGATCAGGATCACAAGGCACAGCGCGACACAGCCCCAGAGACAGGCAAGGAAACGGGTGCGCTTCCGTGGCTCCATATCCGGCACATAGTTTGAGGCCAGGAAGAAGGGAACATAGGTGGTGATGAACACAGGCAGTACGCCCCACCACTTGTAGACCCAGAGGAAGGAGCCGTTATCGGTGCCGGCAAGGAAGGATTCAAACAGCGCAAACAGCGCGGCCATCTCTATTGCGCCCACAAACCTGCAGCTGAGACCCTTTCTGGTGCCGCCCTTTGTGAAATATCGCTTTGTGCGGTCATCAGGCAGCATCTTGAAGGAGATGATACCGGCCAGAGCGAACATCATGGACAGCTCCCAGCACACACCCTTGAGGAGAATGAAGGTGGTGGAGGCGTTGGACACCGTCCACAGCGGGTACTGCCATATCCTGCCGATGACGGCATTGACGATCTCGTACATCCAGTGTACGCCGTAGAGTGCAAGGCCCGCACAGACCACATCCCAGTTTTTCTTCTGAATTTCTGACCAATAGACATAAAATACCACTGCGAGAATGAAGATAAAGGTCCAGTTGAAGTTTTCGGTGCTTCTCACCGCTACGGCATCTACAAGCGCCTTGGCTTCATCTGTCCCGGTGCCCCAGAACTGAAACATAGGTATCCCTCCCAACATTAATATGACAGTATAGTATATAAAAACCGGGGAATTGTCAACGATTATGCGATCAAGGCCGGAGTTTTCCCTGACTCGGTGGCCTCCCGCAAAAAAATCTGCCGGCTTCATAAGCGAAACCGACAGATTTTTTAAAATGCAGATCACTTGACAAGAGCAGCTTCCTCTTCGGTGAGGGGACGGTATGTACGCTGGCTGGGCTTTTCGCCGGTCTTCCAGAAGAACTTTCCGGTAAATGCATAAATTATCGCAATAATGGGGCAAAGCCAGCAGAAGAAGGAGAAGGGCAGGTAGGATACGGTAGATACACCGAGAGTACCGGCCATGTACGCGCCGCAGAGAGACCAGGGAACCAGCGGAGAGATGATCGTGCCGGAGTCCTCCAATGTGCGGGACAGAGTCTGAGGCAGCAGATCCTTCTTCTTGAATTCTCCGATGTACATACGGCCGCCCACAACAATGGCGAGAGTCTGGGACGCGGTGGCCATAAGAAGTACGGTGCAGGTAATGATAACGGTCGTGACCAGACCGCCGGTAGTCTTTACCAGAGGGCTCATCTTGGACAGCAGAGCGTCAAGAAGACCGGTTTTTTCCATAATCGCGCCGTAGAGCATACCCAGCATACCGAGAGCAGCAGTCCACAGCATACTCTGAAGTCCGCCGCGGTTCATCAGCTTATCGAACTCCGGGAGAGCGGTTTCGATAGAAAAGCCGCCGTCGAGAATGTTCAGAATACCGGAAAGGCTCTGACCCTGGCAGAAGATGGCAAGAAGAACAGCCACAAGAGAGGAGACCAGCAGAGTAGGAATGGACGGGCATTTGAGAACGGCCATTACTATAACGACGACTGCCGGCAGAAGGAGCAGCAGATTCATATTAAAGTTCTCTTCAATGGCGGTGGTCATCATCGTGACCATTTCGGAGTTGACAGTGTCTGCGCTGTACTTGAGTCCCAGAAGAGTGTAAATAATCAGGGTGATCAGAAACGCGGGACCGGTGGTGTACATCATGGATTTGATGTGGTCAAACAGGTCCGCCTCGGAAACTGCGGGGGCAAGGTTTGTGGTGTCGGACATGGGGGACATCTTGTCACCGAGATAAGCACCGGAGATAACTGCGCCGGCGGTCATGGCAGGGTTGATGCCAAGGCCGAGGCCGATACCCATAAGCGCTACACCGATAGTGCCGGCGGCAGACCAGGAGCTGCCGATCGCAATGGCTATGATCGCGGTGATAAGGCAGGCAGTGAGCAGGAACACGGAGGGATTAATGATCTTGAGACCCCAATAGATTATCATAGGCACCGTGCCGCAGGCGATCCAGGAAGCAACGACACAGCCGATGGACATCATTATGATCGTGGGCTGGATACATATCTTACCGCCGTAATCCAGCGCGTCGGAAAGGGGCTTCCACTGATGACCGTTGAATATATATGCAACAAGCAGCGTAACACCGATGGACATGAGCAGATCGATATGAATCGGAATATCAAGCCAGAGCATGGAGGCGACCATAGTTACCAGCAGAAACAGTATGCAGAAAAGAGCCGCGCCGAACGGCATCTTTAATTCTTTATTTTCTTCCATTTTTTTAATCTCCTTTTTATAATTATTCTCTTTGCGGTCTAAAATAAGTACTTATCCGCGACCTGAGCGATCCACTTTGCGTAAGCCTCGAGACAAACAATGCCTTCCTCAGCGGTCGCGTCTGCGGGGTTGCCGATATAACCGGGGCTGTTGTCCTTATATCTCTCCACAGGAGTGAACACGCCGACCGAGCCGCCGTAGTAATACAGTCCGCCCATCTTTACAGGCTTTTCGTCATCGGGCGCATAATAGGGCTTCGCGTCTTTGAGGTTCACAAGCTCCGGCACCGTCGCCAGGACACATGCCGTTTCATCCTCACCGCCGTGTCCCTGATGCTCCGCATTTTTCAGGACCAGCGGCCAGAAGTCATTATGAGGCGCGACCCAGTCACAGACGATGCACTGTATGCCGTATCTGTTTGCCAGATCCTTTGCCGCGACATTCAATGCCGAATGGTTTTCCGAATGGTTCATTATCAGTATGAACTTCTCAAATCCGGTCTCGTTTAGAGCAAGAATAAGGCTTTCGACCATATCGATGAAGGTTTTTTCAAAAAGGTAAGCATTGCCGATAAGATGCTCGCCCTGTCTTTCAAATCTGTTAGTCTGCGTTCCGAAGGGGACCGCAAAGCCGGGAATAGTCTTGTGACCCATCTCAAGCAGAGCTTCATATGTACATCTTATAAGCGCGTCCGCCTGATAGTAGTCGGCACCCAGAGGAAGGTGCACACCGTGGTTTTCGATCGCGCCGAAAGAGAGAATAACGGTCTTGGTCTCTTTCATAGCCTCCTCAAGCTCGGTCGCGGTCATTTCCATCATCGTTTTCGGACCTTTTACCGAATAAACGGTTTTCCAATCCTTAATCATGGTTTATTCACTTCCCAAATAAAAGAATTGCTTGAAGCGAGCTAATACTAACGCATAATATTCAGAAAGTCAAGGGCATTTACGCATAAAATTCCATTTTGTAGAATTCAGACATATACCGCGATCAATTCGCACAGGGAGCTTATGTATTTATTACAAGAAGCCAAAATGACAGGAGACCAAAATGAACAAATTGTTTTATGAATCAAATCCGCATTTTGTATACATATCATATTGAATTTATATACGGAGATGCGATATAGTATCCCTATATGTTTCTCGGGAGGGGCAGACAATGAAACCGGACAGGGAGCAAAAGGCCACGGTACTGCTGTTTCTGGCGGCATTCATGTGGGGAAGCAGCTTCGTGGGCTCTAAGATATGTCTCAATGCGGGAATGAAACCCTTCGAGACCGTTTTTTACCGCATGGCCATCGGGACTGTCGGTATGGCAATAATATTTCATAAAGAGCTAAGGCATTTTTCAAGAGAATCGCTGACGGCGGGCGGCCTGCTGGGTCTGGTGACATCGCTTATATATACGGCGGAGATGTTCGGAATTTCAATGGTGGAGACGACTAAAGCCTCTTTCCTTACATCTACCAATATTGTAATGATGCCGTTTCTGTGCGCCCTGTTTTTCAAAACAAAGCCCGCTGTCCGGTCATTTGTCGCGGCCTTTGTCACTGTTTGCGGAGTGGCGGTTATGAATTTCACGGGCGGAGAATCATTCTCGCTTGCACTTGGAGACTTACTGCTGCTGTGTGCCGGGTTTTTATATGCCATGTCCAGCATAGTTGCCTCGAAATTCGGCAGGAATTCTTCAACGGTGCAGATGACATTCCTCCAGATGCTTGTCACCATGATATATACGGGTATTTTTACTCTGTTTGAAGACAGGGTCGGTACATATCCTCCGCAGGCAATAGGAGCGGTGCTTTACCTTGCCATCGGCCCGACGCTTATATGCTTCCTCATGAAAAATTACGCGCTTCAGTATGTTTCACCCCTGAGATGTGCTCTTGTGCTTTCCACGGAAGGAGTTTTCTGCGCGCTGCTTTCGGTGGCGATCCTCCATGACAGGGTAACGGTTAAAATGCTGATCGGAATACTGCTGATATTTGCCGGTATTTCCATTGAGAATTTCGGACAGATCATATATCATAAGCTGAAAGGGAGTTCCGGACATATATAGGGCGGTATGAGCCGCAACAAGAAAAAGCCCTCCCGGTCATCGTTAAGACCGGGAAGGCTTTTATGCACGATATTGAATCAGAACAGGTCAAGCTCGCTGTCGAGATACACAAGCTCCCGCACCCGAAGCTGATACTCGGGCTTTGTCATGTAGTACAGCAGAAATTCCAGAACAATGGCGCTGCCCAGACTGCGCCCCTCCAGCTTGAAGTTGGAAAAGCCCATGGGCAGATACACATCCCGGATGTCATCAATGCCGATGAAGCCGGGATTTTCCATGGTCTTTGAGAAACGGTAGCCCTCAGCGCCTCCGGGGGCGGCACAGCGGTGGTCAGGGCAATCCTCTCCCAGATTTCTGCGGCTCACGGTCTCATAGCAGGCTTTTCTGTCAGAGCAGCCGAAGAAGCAGCACTCATTGCATAGAAATTCCGTTTTGTCCTTCTCCTGCGGGGACAGGGCGCTCAGACGGTCAAAGGCCTTATTCAGGCGGAAGTCCGGCACAACGAACTTAAATTCCTCACGGCCCAGCTCCCGGCGCAGCACATCAAAGTCCGTCAGCACCTTGGTGGTGGAGGATACGAAATACAGCCCGGGGTATTTCTCCCGCAGATACCGCAGCAGCAGCTCCGAATGGACAATAACGCCGCCGCTGCTCTTCTCGACCATGGCGCAGAGAGCGTTGCAGCGTCTGTCCGCCAGATGCTCCCGCCGCAGGAGGGAATTGGAGAAGGTGAGCCGGGGAGAGATGCCGTACTCCGACATAAGAGCCAGAACAGCCCCGGGGTCGTCATCCCCGAAGCCCGCTCTGCCGCCGCCCCAGAGGCAGTCCGCGGGGGCACCGTAAACGGAGCCGATGCGGCAGAAATCATAGAAGAACTCCGGATGCTCCCGATAAATGGGCAGGAAGACACTGTAAAGGGAATAGAACTCGAACAGACCCGGAAGATGATAATAGGCGGTCATCCTCAGTACCTGATGCACCTGCGCATGACGGCGAGAGTGCCGTCGGAAAGGTACTGGGTGTAGGCATTCAGCACCGTTTCCTCAAAGCCGGGGATCAGGCTCAGATCCTCGCCCCAGAAGGCGGTGTTTTTGCAGACGGCGTGGATATAATCCTCAGGGCAGTCGTCCCTGTGGGCAAGGTAGAAGTCCAGAACGGCCTTGTCGTCCTTTATAAGATAGTCATTGCCCTCCCGGTGTCCGACCATACCGTCAGCCGTCAGCTCCGTGCCGCGATAGAAGGCGGCGTAGAAGGCAAAGCCGGAGCAGAGACCCAGAGGGAGCTTTCCGAAGCGCTTCAGATATTCCTTCACGCTGGGCAGGACTCTGGCCTTCCACTTGGAGGTGGAGTTAAGGCAGATGTCGGTGAGCTTATGGTCGATGTAAGGATTTGCAAATCTGTCCAGCACGGAGGAGGCAAAGGCCTTCAGCTCCTCAACGGGCAGATCAAGGGTGGGAATGATCTCATTATAGATACAGCTGTTCATGAAGCCGGAGATAGTCCCGTCCTGCATACAATCGCGCACAATGTCCTGTCCGGCCAGATACGCGCCGGGTACAAAGGAGGTATGGGCACCGTTGAGTATTCTGACCTTGCGCTGCTTGTAGGGAGTGTGGTCGGGAACAACAAGAATATTGTCGGCAAGACCCGAGGCGGCGATAGGGAGCTTTTTCGCCAGAGTCTCGGGGCCTTCGATGACCCAGAGGCCGAAAAGCTCGCCCGCGTTGAGAAGCCTGTCCTTATAGCCGTTCTCCTCGTTGAGAGCCTCGGCCTCTCCGGAGGGATAGCCAGGAACTATGCGGTCCACAAGGGAGGAGCAGAAAAGATTCTCATTTTCCACCCATGCCCTGAACTCTGCACCCAGACCCCATTCGTCTATGTGCCGCAGGCAGATGCGCTTGAGCTCGTCGCCGTTATGATCGATGAGCTCACAGGCCAGAATGGACACGCCGGGGAGCTTCGCCGTCCAGCGCTCATACAGGAAGCGGACTATCTTGCCGGGATAGCTGTGGGGCGGCGCCTGATCGAAGCTCGTGTCCGGGTCATAGCAGATGCCGGCCTCGGTGGTATTGGAGACGATGAACTCTATCTCAGGATTTCTCGCCAGAGCGAGGAAATCGGAAAAGCTCTCATACGGATTCATGCAGCGGGAGATCGAGGAGATCACACGCCTCCGGCGAAGCTTTTTCCCGTCCTGCCGACCCTGCAGATACAGGGTGTACAGACCATCCTGAGAGTTGAATATTTCCACATTATTGCGGCTGCGGCCGCGCTGATCTCTGGGAGTGACCACAACGATCTTGCCGTTAAAGCCGCCCTTCTCGTTCATAAGGTCGAACCAGTAGTCCACAAAGGCGCGAAGGAAGTTGCCCTCGCCGAACTGGACAACTCTTTCCGGAGCATCCTTCAGGATATAGCCCTCATAGCCCGTCTCTTCAAGAGTCTTATAGCAAAGCTTTTCCATTTTTACCTCCAAATATTAGTGAAGCTTCCCCTTGCGGGCAAGGGGAAGAGTATTACAGAGTAACGCCTTTTTTGAATATTGCCATATCGTGATAACCGGCCTCCTCCGCGCGGACCTTCCTGCCTGATGCAACTTCAAGGACATAGCCAAACAGCCGCTCGGAGCAGTCGGCAATAGTCTCATCATCGGCGATGCCTCCGCAGTCAAAGTCGATCCAGTTCTGCTTTTTTTCGGCAAGAGCGGTGTTGGTGCTGATCTTCACCGTGGGCACCGGGGAGGCAAAGGGTGTGCCGCGACCGGTGGTGAACAGGACTATCTGAGCACCGGAGGCCGCCAATGCCGTTGAGGATACAAGGTCATTGCCCGGGGCGGACAGCACATTCAGACCCTTCATCCTTACCCTACCTGTATATTCCAGTACATCCATGACGGGAGCAGAGCCGGATTTCTGAACGCAGCCCAAACTTTTGTCCTCCAGAGTGCTGATCCCGCCGGCCTTGTTGCCGGGAGAGGGGTTTTCGTATATGGTCTGACCGTTGGAGGCAAAGTAGTCCTTGAAGTCGTTTATGAGCTTCACCATCTTATCAAAGCACTCCCTGTCGATGCAGCGATCCATCAGAAGCGTTTCCGCACCGAACATCTCGGGCACCTCGGTCAGAACGCCGGAGGCACCGCAGGAGATGAGCTTATCCATGAACGCCCCCACGGTGGGGTTCGCGGTGATGCCGGAGAGACCGTCAGAGCCGCCGCACTTCACGCCGATTATCAGCTCCGATGCGGGGAGGGATTCACGGCTGAAGGACCCTGCGTATCGGGCAAGCTCCTCCATAAGCTTTGAGGCGGCGCCAAGCTCGTCATCCACATCCTGACATTGAAGGAATTTTACCCGCCGGGGGTCATATGAGCCGATGTAGTCCTTCAGAACGCCGATATTGCTGTTCTCGCAGCCCAGACCCAGCACCAGAACACCTCCGGCGTTGGGGTGGTGGATAAGGTCGGCGAGAAGCCTCCGGGTGTTTTCCTGATCGTCGTCCATCTGGGAGCAGCCGTAGGGGTGAGTAAAGGCAACCACCTCGTCGATACTGCCGGAGACAAGATGAGCGTTGTCCTTCGCTATCTTCTGAGCGATGGAGTTGACGCAGCCCACGGTGGGGATGACCCACAGCTCATTGCGCACGCCCGCTCTCCCGTCAGGGCGCTTAAAGCCCATGAAGGACGCGGAGCGGGAAGAAAGAGCGGCGCGGGGCGCAGGGTCATAGCTGTACTCCAGCTTGTCGCTGAGATTGGTCCTGATATTGTGGGTGTGGACATGCTGACCCTTCCGGATGGCACACAGGGCCGTGCCGATGGGACAGCCGTACTTGATCACAGGACTCCCCTCGCCGATAGAGCACAGGGCAAACTTATGACCGCGCTGGATGTCCTCGGAGAGAATGACGGCGCATCCGTCCACATTAAGCTCGCTGCCCGCGGAAAGCGTTGTCAGAGCCACGGCCACATTGTCTTTTGGGTTTATTCTGATGAATTGTCTCATATAAATCATCCATTCCGCCGCTTCGCGTCGGCACAAAGAGTGAATAAAATGCGGCATCTTACCACGCGAAGCAAAGGAATGATAAGATGATTTATTATGATTATATTAGTGTGAAAGAAGCTTTCACACTGGATCCGCCTTATATTTTCTCTTCAAGTCTGTCAAGCACATCCCACACACCCAGCATATACTCTATGCCAAGAGCGCGGTCATACTTGCCGTAGCCGGGGCGACAGCTCCCGGGACCCTCATCCCACATGGTCCTGCCGTGATCCGGGCGGATATAGCCGTCAAATCCGCAGTCATGGTAGGCGCGCAGTATCTCGATAATGCCGGTCTCACCGCAGCAGTCACGGTGGGCGGCCTCGCAGAAATCGCCGTTGGGGAAGTGATGGAGGTTGCGGATGTGGGCAAAGGCGATGCGCCCGCAGTGCTTCCTGACAATGGCGGCAACATCGTTATCGGGATTTGAATTCAGGGACCCGGAGCAGAGAGTCAGACAGTTATAGGGGTCATCCACCATATGCAGAAATCTGTCGATGCTCTCCTCGTCTATGAGAAGCCGGGGCAGGCCGAAAATGTCCCACGGGGGATCGTCCATATGAATGGCCATTTTTATCCCCGTCTCATGACAGGTGGGCATGATGGCCTCCAGAAAATAGCGGAGGTTATCCCACAGCTTCTCCTTGGTCACATCCTTATATGCCTCGAAGAGCTCGTCAAGCCTTGCCATCCGCTCCGGCTCCCAGCCGGGGAAGGTCATATTATATTTCTGAGAGAAGCCCACAAAGTACTCGGCCATGGATCTGTAGTCGTCCCGAATCTTGTCCCTCTCATAGAACATGGCGGTGGAGCCGTCGCCTACCGGGTGGAACAGGTCGGTGCGTGTCCAGTCAAACACCGGCATGAAGTTATAGCAGATGACCTTCACGCCGAATCTGGAGAGGTTTCGCATGGTGATCTTGTAGTTCTCGATGTATTTATCCCGGGTGGGCAGACCGATCTTTATGTCGTCGTGGATATTCACAGACTCCACCACATCCATATTGAAGCCGTAGGGCTCTATCTGAGCGCGGACACGCTCTATTTCCTCAATTTCCCACACCTCACCGGGCAGCTTGTCATGAAGGGCCCAGACGATACCGGTCACGCCGGGTATCTGCCGGATGTCACTGAGGGAGACCGGGTCATTTTTCTCGCCGAACCAGCGCCATGTCATCTTCATAGTTTTATTTCTCCTTAAAGATCAACTGCAACAATTCTATACCAACAGGGTATTAATAGCAAGTAAAGAATTGCCCCGGGAGCGGATATGAGCCTAAAAGGCGAAAAACCGCTCCCCGGTCGGTCAGGCCCGGGAAGCGGCACACTTAGGGAACCGCTGAATAATTCGCTTTCGGTATCTGCTCTTGCCGCATTATGCGGTGTTGCCTTAGAATTACTATTGAAATCAGTATCAGGCGAACAGGCCTATGACAAAGCAGGACAGCCCGCCCAGAACCATGGTGGTGGGCAGAGTCACGAACCACGCGGTGAAGATGTTTCCCGCAACGCCCCACTTTACGGCGCTCTTGCGCTGAGTGGAGCCCACGCCCATGATGGAGGTGGTGATGACCTGAGTGGTGCTGACAGGAGCGCCGAAGGCGGTCATCAGCTCGATAATGAGAGCGGAGGAGGCCTGAGCCGCAAAGCCCTTGGCGGGGGTGAGCTTGGTGACACCGCTGCCCATGGTCTTCATTACCTTCCATCCGCCAAGAGATGTGCCCAGAGCCATCATGACAGCGCAGGCAAGCTTTGCCCACATGGGGACACCGGCATCCGGGGACAGCAGTCCGCCGGTCACAAGGGACAGGGTGATGATGCCCATGGTCTTCTGAGCGTCGTTGTTGCCGTGGCTGAAGGCAACAAAGGCGGAGGAGAGCACCTGCAGCTTGCGGAAGCGGCCGTTTACCCGGGCGTAGGGCTTATCGCCGAAGAGACAATTAATAAGGCGCATACTGAGCTGACCCACCGCAAAGCCCAGCACCGGGGACAGAAACAGGGGCGCGATGACCTTCAGCAGCACCTGAGACCAGATGACATGCTCAAGGGAGAGAGTGTAGACGATCACAGCGCCCACAAGAGAGCCGATGAGAGCATGGGAGGAGGAGCTGGGGATGCCCTTCCACCATGTGAACAGATTCCACAGTATCGCCCCCACAAGGGCGGCAAGAATGACATACTGCTCCAGCGTCACATCCACAAGACCCTTGGCGATGGTGGCGGCCA
The DNA here is from genome assembly GCA_045642585.1 of Candidatus Limivicinus sp. Taxonomy (GTDB): domain Bacteria; phylum Bacillota; class Clostridia; order Oscillospirales; family Oscillospiraceae; genus Limivicinus. Next base: position 6,066 of record JAZUJF010000199.1, on the reverse strand, counting down.
CCTTCTCGCTGGCAAGGGCGCCGACAAGGTTCATGCAGGCGGCAAGCAGTATCGCGGCCTTTGCCGACAGAGCCTTGGTATACACGGAGGTCGCGATGGCATTGGCAGTATCATGGAAGCCGTTAATAAACTCAAACAGCAGCGCAACGACTATTACCGCAATAATTATCGGATTAAGCATTTTTTGTCAGGATCCCTTCCACAGTATCGGCCAGATGCTCGCCGGAGTCGATAGCATCCTCCAGAAGCTTGTACAGCTCACGCCATTTCAGGATCTCCAGAGTGTCCTTCTCATCATGGAAGAGCTTGCGGAGAGCCTGACGGTAAACATAGTCGCCCTTGTCCTCAAGACCGTTTATCCGGATGACGGCCTCCACAGCCTTCCTGTCCTTCTTACTGTCGGGCAGGGCATGGAACAGGTCGTTTACCTGATGGGTGATCTCAACCAGAATATCGCTCAGTTCAAGGGCCTCATGGCGCATTGAGGTGATATTGTAGATCTCCAGCTTGCTCACGATGTCCTCCATATAGTCGGCCAGATCGTCCAGCTGGCTGGCCAGAGTGAACAGATCCTCCCTGTCAAAGGGGGTCACAAAGGAGTCATTCAGCTTGTGGATAATTGAATGCTTCTTGTCGTCACAGGTAGACTCGTACTCCTTCATCCTGTCGGCGGCGTTCTCCACATGGGGGTAGTTCTTCATTATGTCGGAGAAATCGTTGCCCATGGCGCACAGCGCCTCGGAGAAATCCTTGAACAGGGTGAAAAATATATCTTCCTTTTTGTTGAATGCCATAACGATACCTCTCTATGTTTTATATCCTATGACATATTTTAACAGCGCAGGATATAATAAGCAAGTACCAAAAAATACAAATGACAGTATAAACCGGCAGCAGTATGACAACTTCAAGGGGGAAGTTTTGCCGTATTGTGTTTTTGCGTGAAATAATATATAATACTGTGTCACAACGGAAGGGGTATGAGCTATGAAGAAAATCGGAATTATTCTGGCGGTTCTGGCCGTACTGCTGATGGCAGTTATCGGCGGAGGACTGTTTGCCGGATATAAGATAACAAACAGCGAGACCATTATGAAAAATGTCACCGTGGGCGGCATAGAGCTGGGCGGCCTCAACCGCTCTCAGGCGGATGAGAAGCTCATAGAGTCCGGTTGGCAGGCGAGAATGGAAACCCCGCTGTCCGTCACCCTGCCCGGAGGCCGGAGCTTCACCGTTGACCCGGTGAAGGCGGGCTTTGTTATGCCTGCGGAGGATGCTGTGGACGCCGCGTATATCTACGGACATGACAGAAATATGGTGGAAAACCTTATCACCTATCTGAAGCTCATGGGGGAGCAGGTGGACATTAACAGCCTCTACGCCCTGATAGATGAGGACTATATCAACGGGTGCATTGATAATGGCTTTGCCGATCTCACCGAGTACATGGGCACAGATGAATATACCGCCGACCTGAAGGCCGGAGAATTGAAGCTCAAAAAAGGCTGGAATCAGCTCAGCTTTGACAGAAAAGACCTGTTCAATGAGATCGTCAGGGCTCTCTCGGAGGGCAGAACGGAGCTGGAGTACACAAAGCTTGCCAGAGAGCTGACCGCCCCCGACTTCGACGCTATTGCCGATCGACTCCGGAGCGAGCCTAAGGACGCCTTCTACTCTGATGACGGCTTCTTCACAGTGACCGATGAGGTGGTGGGCTGTGATATGGACGCCGCCGGAGCAAAGAGCATATGGGACAAGGCAAAGGCCGGAGATGAGGTCGTGATACCCCTGAAGGTGACATTCCCGGAGACTACCGGCGATTATCTCCGATCAAGGCTCTACTGTGACCTGCTGGGCGCCTGCACCACAAAATTCCCCGCATCCGGCGAGGCGAGAAGAGAAAATCTGCGTCTGGCTCTGGACAAGATAAACGGCTATATCCTGTACGCCGGCGATGAGTTCTCCTACAACGATGTTGTGGGCGAGCGCACCGAGGAGGCAGGCTTCAGACCCGCCCCCGCATATGTCAACGGCGACACCAAGGACGAGATCGGCGGCGGCGTATGTCAGGTGGCGTCCACCCTGTACGCATCCACGGTTTTCGCCTTCCTTGAGACTGTTGACCGCACCTGTCATTATTTCCCGCCCTCCTATATGCAGATGGGCACAGACGCCACCGTTACCATACCCAAAGAGGGCAAGGCAATTAACTTCAGGTTCAGAAACAACAAGGAATACCCTATCAAGATAGTCACCTATTTTGACAACGAGAACAGCAATATGACCGTTGAAATATGGGGAACTCTGATGGATTACGACTATATGCCTGTGGAGTTCAACAATACCTACGGCTGGGAGTTTGACTATGACCGCTTTATTGACCCGGCATACACGGACAGAGAGGGCGTATCTATCCAGCTGAGCCACGAGACATATATGTTTGAGGACGATGTCGGCCCCGGCTACCGCACCCTGACTCACCGTGTGGTAACGGATTCCGAGGGCACCGTACTTGAGGACACCATCATTAACCCCGAGACCAAGAACGGCCATGCCATGGACACCTATTATATACATCAGCAATAACGGGCAATAAAGGACAGAACCATGAAGCTGAGAACAGTAAGGGCGGATCCGGCGGGGAACATCACCCTGTTCGTGCTTGACAGGGCAGACAGAGCCCTGTGGCCGGAGATCGCCGCAAAGCTCACAAAGGTAATTCCGGCCGATCAGGTGGGCTTCATCACGGATAACAGCATGGAGATGGCGGGGGGCGAGTTCTGCGGAAACGCCACCCGGGCCTATGCGATGCTGAAAGCCCAATGGGAGCACATGAGCGGGGAGCATGAGCTGCTTCTTAATGTGAGCGGGTGCGCCCGCCCCGTGAGGGCGGGAGTCAACCGGGAAAAGGGCACGGCATGGTCGGAAATGCCGCTGCCAAGGGATATGCGCACTGTGAATGTGAGGGGATCGGAATGTCCCATAGTTGATCTGGGCGGCATCGTGCATCTCATCGCCCGGGGAGCGGAGCCGGGTGAGGTGTTTTTCAGTGAGGCAGAGAAGTACCTCAGAGAATACCCGGAGGCGGGAGCCTACGGTGTGATGTTTTTGTCACAGGACGGCAAAGAGATGAGACCGCTGGTAAAGATCCCCTCGGTGGGCTCGCTCACATGGGAGGGAAGCTGCGGCTCGGGGACTCTTGCCTGCGCCGCGGCAGACTCCCTCGGAAAGAGCGACGGGGAGTACACCTGCAAATATGTCCAGCCGGCAGGAGAGGTGGAGGCAAGGATCGTTCTGCAGGACGGCAGGATAACCGAGGCATTCATCGGCGGGAAGATCGCGCTGGATGAGGAGATCACAGTGGAAATATGAACGCAAAAAGTCCCTTTTTTGTGAAGTATGAGAGGAAAAGGGCGGATCAAAACCGATAATACTAATCACTGATAGAAATCAGACAATCTTTACGGTAAAAAATGTGCCGTACTTCGTTAGCTTCCTTGACCATATATCTCCATTATGCTCTGCGGAAGCTGCCTTGTCCGGCGCATTTTTTCCTCGCAAATCTTTGTCTTCTTTCTATCAGTGCTTAGTATAAAACCGCCTTTTTGATGCCTCTGTATTTTCAGTCCCAGCCGGACTTGGTTTTCTTTATATTGCCCACGGTCTTTATCACCGCGCTCAGTGTGACCAGAGCGGTAATGACCGCAAGCAGCAGCAGCGCCAGTATGGATACGGTGCCGGTGGGGTACATTGTGGAGCCCAGCGGCAGATCATTGACCGGGCGCTCAAGCAGTATTACCAGAAAATATACCGCAATATCCACCGCAAGTATTTTCACTATTGCCAGAAGCGGTCTGTATGGGCTGTTTTTCTTCTCCATTTTCGTTCCTCTCATTTCTCCGGTGCTGCCTTTATTATACCACAGTCTCTCCTGACCCACAAGCGGACAAAACTGTTGACCCTGCCCCTTTTGGGGGATATAATCTCAGCATCACACTATGCAGGAGGAAAACAATGCTCATTAAGCTTATTGAAAACACCGGTTATAAATATGACCCGACCTACCGTTTCTACGGCTGGGAGTATCGCCGTGAGGTCAAGCCCCTGCGCGAATGCGGAGTCCGTGACATAGGCGAATTTTACCTTGCTCTTCTGAAGGCATGGAGTCTGGAGACCTGTTCTCCCCGCTTCCGCGGCGCATGGTCATCCGAGGAAAATCCATCTGCCGGTCAGTGCAGTATCACCGCCGCTATTGTCCGTGAGTTCTTCGGAGGTGAGGTGCTGGGCCTGCCGCTGGAGGGAGGCGGAATGCACTCCTTCAACCTCATTGACGGCAAGATGATCGACCTTGCCTGCGAGCAGTTTGGCAAGGATGCTCTTTTGGATTTTGACAACGCTGTTCCCGTGGATCCGTCAGCGCTCACCAATGCCCCTGACAAGGCCGCCAGATGTGAGCTTCTCAAAAAACGCCTTGCGGATATGGGCGTAAAATAAGCGGATATCAATATGAAAAAAGCTCCCATCCTTTCACGGAAGGGAGCTTTATGCTGACTGAAATCAATCGGTTACATAAGGCAGGAGAGCGATCTGGCGGGCTCTCTTGATAGCCTCGGTCAGCTCACGCTGATGCATGGCGCACACACCGGTGGTGCGGCGAGGCAGGATCTTAGCACGCTCGGACAGGTAGCGGTGAAGCTTAACGGTGTCCTTGTAATCGATGCTGGTAGCCTTATCAACGCAGAACTGGCAAACCTTTCTGCGCTTACGGTTCTTGGGGTTGTTCTTATCGAAAGCCAAAGCTGTATCCTCCTATCAATTATTTTTATCAGAACGGAAGCTCGCCGTCATCGTCGGTCAGCTCGGTAAAGCCGCCGGCTCTGGGAGCGGAGGTTCTGGGTGCTTCATAGCGGTTCTGTTCATAATTACCGCCGAAGCTGTTGTTTTCGCTATCCCGACGACTCTCGCCGAAATAGACATTGTCTGCAACGACCTCCCAGCTGACGCGGTTATTGCCTTCCTTGTCCTGCCACTTGCGTGACTGGAGGCGGCCGGATACAACGATCATGCTGCCTTTACGGAAGTACTTGGACACGAACTCACCGGTCTGACGCCATGCGGAGCAGTCGATGAAATCGGTCTGCTTTTCACCGCCGTCGCGACCGCTGTAATCGCGATCCACAGCAACTGTGAAGGAAGCCACACTGACACCGCTCTGAGTGCTTCTCAGCTCGGGGTCACGGACCAGACGGCCCATAAGAGTGATGTGGTTAAGCATTGTACCGCTCCTTACTCTGCGCGGAGAGTGATCAGACGACGCAGAATACCGTCGGTAATGCCGAGGATACGGTCGAGTTCTGCGGGCAGTTCGGGACCGCTTGTGAACTTCATCAGCACATAGTAGCCCTCGGAAATGTAGTTGATCTCGTAAGCGAGCTTACGCTTGCCCATCAGCTCCATCTCTTCCAGAGTACCATTTGCCTCAACAAGTGCCTTGAACTTCTCAACAACCGCTGCAGTCTCCTCCTCGGAGAAGTTGGGGTTGATGATGTACATTACTTCGTACTTTTCGCTTGCTTTTGCCATGGTTGCACCTCCTTTTGGTCTGTTGGCCCCCATTCACAGATGGGAGCAAGGATAGCCTGTTCCATTGACAGGCCTATTCATTATAACGATTTTTCCCCGTATGTCAAGTGTTTTCAATGAAAAAACAGAAAAATTACAATGCCTGATCCACCCCGAGGCCGCCCGCCACAATGCGGATGAAATCCTGGACATTTGTGACCATTGTGGTGGCACTGAGACTGCCCCTGTCGGCAAGCTTGTTTACCACAAATTCCGCCGAATCTATTGCGTACAGATATACCGGGCGGATACCGCCGTCCTTCATTACACGGAAGGAGGGGGTCATATTCCCTGCCGCTATGGTGTGGAGCATGGTCGCGAGACATATGACGGTGGTGGCATCACGGAGCATATCGCGCATGGCCGTCTGCCCTTCATATACATCTCCCATGACCTCCGGCAGCGGGCCGTCATCCCGTATGGAGCCGGTCAGCACGAAGGGCA
>JAZUJF010000198.1:0-3595 GCA_045642585.1 Candidatus Limivicinus sp. | reverse complement strand
CCATTGTCTTCCAAAGCCCGCTTGGCCTCCGCCTTCGCGCGTGAGGCCTCCATCTACACCGGCATCACCATCGCCGAGTATTTCCGCGATATGGGCTATGACGTGGCCGTTCTGGCTGTCTCCACCTCCCGCTGGGCCGAGGCTCTGCGTGAGATGTCCGGCCGTCTCGAGGAGGTGCCCCGTGAAGAAGGCTACCCCGCCTATCTGGCCTCCCGTCTCGCTCAGTTCTATGAGGGAGCCGGCGTTATCGAGTGCATGGGCAGTGACTCCCGTCAGGGCTCCGTCACCGCCATCGGCGCTGTCTCCCCTCCGGGCGGCGATATTTCCGAGCCTGTCTCCCAGGCGACCATGCGTATCGTCAAGGTCTTCTGGGCGCTGGACTCTGCCCTTGCCTACGCCCGTCACTTCCCGGCCATCAACTGGCTGACCTCCTACTCCCTGTATATTGACACCCTGCGTCCCTGGTACACGGAGCAGTTCGGTGAGAAGTATATGAAAAACCGCGAGAGAGCTATGCACATCCTCCAGGAGGAGAGCGAGCTGCAGGAGATCGTCCGCCTGGTCGGTCAGGACGCTCTGTCCGCCGCAGACCGCCTCACCATGGAGACTGCCAAGATGATCCGTGAGGACTTCCTGCAGCAGAACGCCTTTGTGGACGAGGATGCCTATTCCTCCTACGCAAAGCAGTTCCGCCTGCTGGATCTGATCCTGCGTTATGACGATCTGAGCCGTGAGGCCCTTACACAGAATGCCGACATGAACGGTCTGTTCGCCATTGAGGCCCGTGAGAAGATCGGCCGTGCCAAGATGGTCGATCCCGCCGGCTTCGAGGAAGTGTTCGACCGGATCGAGGCCGATATGAAGCAGCAGATCGCTGAGGTTATTGCCGGAGGTGAGCAGGAATGATAAAAGAATATAAGACCATAAAAGAGATCGCGAGCCCCCTGATGGTGGTCGAGCACGTCGAAGGCGTCACCTACGATGAGCTCGGCGAGATCGAGCTTCCGAACGGCGAAGTCCGCCGCTGCAAGGTGCTGGAGGTCGAGGGCGACAAGGCCGTTGTCCAACTGTTTGAATCGGCACAGGGCATCAATCTGGCGCAGTCCAGAGTGCGCTTTCTCGGTCATCCCCAGCAGCTCGCCGTCTCCGAGGATATGCTGGGCCGTGTCTTCAACGGCATGGGTCAGCCCATCGACGGCGGCCCCGACATCCTGGCCGACGCGCACATGGATATCAACGGTCTGCCCATGAATCCGGCAGCCCGCGCCTATCCCGCCGAATTTATCCAGACCGGCGTCTCCGCTATCGACGGTCTGAACACCCTTGTCCGCGGTCAGAAGCTCCCCATCTTCTCCGGCTCCGGTCTGCCCCATGCGGCTCTGGCAGCACAGATCGCCCGTCAGGCGCGTGTGCTGGGCGACAACGAGACCTTCGCCGTCGTCTTCGCCGCCATCGGCATCACCTTTGAGGAGTCCGAGTATTTCATCAATGACTTCCGCCGCACCGGCGCCATCGACCGTACCGTCGTCTTCTCCAACCTCGCCAACGACCCCGCTGTCGAGCGTATCGCCACCCCGCGTATGGCGCTGACCGCCGCGGAGTATCTGGCCTTTGAGAAGGATATGCAGGTGCTGGTCATCCTCACCGATATCACCAACTACGCCGAAGCGCTCCGTGAGATCTCCGCCGCCAAGAAGGAAGTCCCCGGCCGCCGCGGCTATCCCGGCTATCTTTATACCGACCTTGCCACCATGTATGAGCGCGCCGGCCGCCGTCAGGGCCGCAAGGGCTCCATCACCATGATCCCCATCCTCACCATGCCCGAGGACGACAAGACCCATCCTATCCCCGACCTCACCGGCTACATCACCGAGGGGCAGATCATCCTCAGCCGTGAGCTGCACCGCAAGGGCATCGTGCCTCCCATCGACGTTCTTCCGAGCCTGAGCCGTCTGAAGGACAAGGGCATCGGCGAGGGCAAGACCCGTGAGGACCATGCCGGCACCATGAACCAGCTCTTTGCCGGCTATTCCCGCGGCAAGGACGCCAAGGAGCTCATGACCATTCTGGGCGAAGCCGCTCTGAGCGATGACGACAAGCTGTTCGCCAAATTCGCCGACGAGTTCGAGAAGGTCTATGTCAGTCAGGGCAACACCGCCAACCGCAGCATTGAGGATACTCTCAACATCGGCTGGGATCTGCTGAGCATCCTGCCGCGGCGTGGGCTCAAGCGCATCAAGCCCGAAATGATCGACAAGTATATGCCTAAGTAAACGATGGAATCGTTTTTCACTCGAAGAAAATTTTGGAGGTGATGCTTTTTGGCAGGTACTGCGATAACCCCGACCCGAATGGTGCTCAACCAGCTCAAGGGCAGACTCAAGACCGCCCGGCGCGGCCACAAGCTGCTCAAGGATAAGCGCGATGAGCTGATGCGCCAGTTCATGGATGTGGTCAGGCTCAACAAGGAGCTGCGCATCCGCGTCGAGGAGGGCCTCACTGACGCCTTCGCATCGCTGCAGGTGGCAAGCTCCATCATGTCCCCCGAGATGCTGGAGCAGGCGCTGCTTTACCCGCGGCAGAGCGTTGAGCTGGGGCTGAAATACAAGAACATCATGAGCGTCAATGTCCCGCTGTACAGCTTCACGACGAAGAACAGCGACCCCTCGGAGATCTACCCCTACAGCTATGCACAGACCTCCGGTGAGCTGGACGATGCGCTGGAGAATATGGCAAAGGTCTTTGAGGATATGCTGGAGCTGGCGCAGGTGGAAAAGACCATGCAGCTTCTCGCCCAGGAGATCGAAAAGACCCGCCGCCGCGTCAATGCTCTGGAATATGTCATGATCCCGGAGCTGGAGGGCAATATCCGGTATATCTCCATGAAGCTGGCGGAAAACGAGAATGCCACCAAGGTCCGCCTGCTCAAGGTCAAGGAAATGGTTCTTGAAAACGCCCACGACTTCAGGTAAATGCCAGGAACGAAAAAAGCCGCCGTACAGATGTACGGTGGCTTTTTTGCGCGTTGGAAAGGTCGGTGATGCCTGCTGCCGAAGGAAAGACACGGATATCAGTATCAAAGCGCGATATACTGTCCGGCCAGCTCCTTCACCTTTTCCATCTCGGGTACGGCATAGAATACCAGAATATCACAGTCTCCGGTCTCACTGTTCAGACGCGGAGGATAAGCGCCCATGCCGCGCCACTGACCGGCCTTTGCCTTGACCGCGTCCGCACCGCAGAGCAGGGTGCTGTGGTCGTCTGCATCGGTCCTGACGGCAGCTTCCTTGATCAGCTCATAGGGTATGCCCTTGACCTCGGATGTCACAGTGATCAGACGCCGATCCGTGACCGCATAGCAGGTCTTTTTCCGGAGCTTGTCGGCAGTCAGGAATGGATTTGCAATGGCATAGCCCCCGCAGGCGGCCATCAGTACGATCAGCACGGGCATTATGTCGGCGCCGTTTTTCTTCGCGGCAAGGATATACAGGACGATCAGCGCCACCGTGACTACAGCCTTTATGATGCTGCCGCGCCGGATGCTGCCGCCATTGCTTTTATCCATGGTATCGAACTGTTCGGGGCTGCCGATCCA
>JAZUJF010000197.1:0-2400 GCA_045642585.1 Candidatus Limivicinus sp. | reverse complement strand
GAGATGAGCATCGAGGTCATGTAGTCAAAGCCGAAGAGACTGTTGAAAAGCTTGCCGCAGGCCGCAAATCCGGAAGCGGTGTAGGGCACGAAGAAGACGATAACGGTGATCGCGCCGATGGTCTCGATGAGCTTTGTGTTGTCGCGGAAGCGGGTGGACAGGAAGTCAGGCACGGTGATGGCATTGATCTTTGCGGAGTAGCGGCGCAGACGCTTTGCAACGATCAGCCAGTTTAAGTATGTACCGACCGCAAGGCCGATAGCGGTCCAGCTGGCCTCTGCAACGCCGCAGAACAGGGCCAGACCCGGAACGCCCATGAGCAGATACGCGCTCATATCGGAGGCCTCGGTGCTCATTGCGGTGACAATGGGGCCCAGCTTTCTGCCGCCAAGGTAAAAGTCCTCGGAGGTCTTGTTGTCCGAATAGCGGAAGCCTATAAGCAGCATACCCACAAGATATGCGATTATGGCCGCCAGAACGAGAATAGTTGACAGTGACATTTTGGATTTCCCTCTCTTTTCTTAATGACGAGAGGGATTATAACGGAAAAATATCCCTGCCGCAACAGAGAAAAATTTTTTTGTTATTGATTATTCGGTTTTTTCGGCTATAATATAACCATACTTGATTTTATTCATATTAACATGAAATATTTTCATGTAATTGGAGTGCGATCATGAATACCGACAAATACAGGGCGCTGGCGGCGGTAGTGGAGACCGGCTCTCTGACAAGAGCGGCCTCCGATCTGGGATGTACTCAGTCGGCGGTCAGCCACAGCATTGACTCTCTGGAGCAGGAGCTGGGCTTTGCGCTGCTGAAGCGGAACCGTTCCGGTGTGCGTCTGACTCCCGAGGGGGAGAGGCTCATGCCCGCGGTGAGAAATCTCCTGAACAGCTCCGAGCAGCTGAGCCAGATGGCCTCCTCCATTCGCGGTCTCGAATCGGGCACGGTGCGCATCGGCTCATTTACCTCCGTTGCCGTTCACTGGCTGCCCCCTATCCTCAAGCTCTTTCAGCAGGACTATCCCAATGTGGAGTTCAAGCTTCTCAACGGCGACTACAACGATGTGGATCAGTGGCTCCGTGACGGCAGCGTGGACATCGGCTTTGTGGCTGTGCCCTGCGAGCTGGACTGCGAGTGTATCCCCCTCATTGAGGACAGGCTTCTGGCAATATTGCCGGAGGACAGCCGTTTTGCCAGCTATCCGCGCTTCCCTCTTATTGAATGTGAGACGGAGCCGTTTATAAGCCTTCTCCAATCCTCTGACCATGACGCCCGCCGTGCCCTTGAAGCGGCGGGAGTGAAGCCCAATGTGCGCTTCTATACAAAGGACGACTACGCCATCATTGCCATGGTCGAGCAGGGGCTTGGCATGAGCATCATGCCGGAGCTGCTGCTGAAGGGGCGGCATGACAGACTGCTGAAGCTGCCGCTGGTGCCGGAGGCCAGGCGCACCATCGGAATGGCGATCGCCGCCTCGGAAAAGGCAGGCCCGGCCACCCGGCGCTTTGCCGACTATGTTGTGAAGTATATAAAAGAGGGCCAGTACAGCACATAACGGATACAGCAGATAGTATTTTTTCATTTCCCTCCATGCTCCGACAAAATCCGCGGGATACAGTGGGTATACTCCTGAATATAGGAGGTGAAGAAGCATGAAGAGAACGGTATCTGTTATTTTATGCGTCATGATCGCGCTCTTTGCCACTCCGTGTGCCTATGCCGAGGGCAGCATATTCGACTTTCTCAACGGGGCAAGCAACACGCGAAGCGCAGATATGGCAAAGTATTACCTTGACGAGATGTACGCCGCCGCCCTTGCGGGGGATGTATCCGCAGGCAGGACAGCCGAGGAAAACCGAAACCATGTTATTGCGGTCACAGGGTCAAAGAGCCAGTGTTTCAGCTTTGACGACCTGTATCTCCTGTCAAGATTTATCTTCGCCGAGGCCGGGAGCGACTGGCTGAGCGACGATTTCCGCATGAAGACAGGCGAGGTGGTGATGAACCGGGTGGCGTCGCCGGAGTTTCCCGACACACTCAGCGGTGTTCTCTACCAGAAGGGACAGTATTCCGCCGTCACGGCATCGGGCTTTGAGTACATAGTACCCACAGAGGAGTGCGTCAATGCCGCCTTCCGGCTTTTGCAGGGTGAGAGGCAGATGGTGCCAAGCGTGGTGTATCAGGCAAATTATATTCAGGGGGATGTGTTCTATATGTACACAGACCGCCGTCTCGGCAGCACATTTTTCTGCGTGAGCGAGAATATTGAGCTTTATCAGTGATATTAATACTAAGCACTGATAAGAAGAAGACAAAGATTTGCGAGGAAAAAATGCGCCGGACAAGGCAGCTTCCGCAGAGCATAATGGAGATATATGGTCAAGGAAGCTAACG
>JAZUJF010000196.1:0-2770 GCA_045642585.1 Candidatus Limivicinus sp. | reverse complement strand
ACCTGATAGCCCCAGGAGCCGTCATAGGGGTATTCCGTTATGGGCAGAAGCTCAATATGGGTATATCCCATCATTTTGCAGTATTTTTTCAGTTCATCCGCAACAGCCCTGTACATAGGCTTGTCCTGAGACACATTTTTCCATGTCCCCATGTGCATTTCATATATGCTCATGGGTTTAGTGAGAAAGTCCCTTGCGGAGCGGGCGGACAGATATTTTTCGTCAGACCATCTGTACGGTACATTGTCCCAGACGATGGACGCGGTCCTGTCGCCGTGCTGTGAGAATGAGGCGAAGGGATCCGCCTTCAAAACCTGCTTTCCGTCAGCGCCGGTGATGCAGTATTTATACAGATCTCCGTTTTTGAGTCCCGGCATGAAAATTACCCACACGCCGCCCGGGATCTTCTCCATTTTGTGGGAAGCTCTGTCCCATGCGTTAAAGTCACCGCACAGTGATACCGCCTTCGCATTGGGTGCCCAGACAATGAAGCGGTGCATATCAATATCCTTAATATATCTGCAGCCGAAGCAGAGCCACGCTTTCCGTGCGTTTCCGTTATTAAACAGATAGATATCTGCCTCGGGAATGAATTGTTTCAGCTTAGGGTCCATAAACACGCTCTCCAATCATCGAGCAGTACTATTCATAGTCTATATTATACAGAAAACACTTCTCAAATCCAATAGAAAAAACACACAATAATAATTATAATGATGTAAACTTTTGGTAACAAAAAGGAACGGTATCAACAGTTGCCTGTCAATACCGTTCCAAATGTACGAAGAAGTATTGTAAATGAATTACTTGTTTGCTTCCTTCTGAGCAAGGAGCTTGCGGGAGAGCTTGACGACCTCGAGAGCGCGCTGCTCACGGGCTGCCTGAACCTCTTCACGTGATCTGCCGCTGTAATCACGGAGGCCCTTACCGGTCTTAACGCCCAGCTTGCCTTCCTTGATCATAGCCATAGCCAGCTTGGAGGGCTCGGTGGAGGAGCAGATGGCGGGGTAAAGGAGCTGGCCTGCGCCGTATGCCACATCCCAGCCGATGTAGTCCATCATCTCCAGAGGTCCTTCAAAGGGAGCCTTCATGCCCTGATTGCCTATGTAAGCGGTATCAACATCTTCCGCGCTGATCCAGCCCTGCTCAACCATGTATGCGCACTCACGCATGATAGCCAGGTTCAGACGGTTGCAGATGAAGCCGGGAATGTAGCGGTTGAGGACAACGGGCTTTTTATCCATGCTCTCGAGAAGAGCGCGGACATCTGCGATGACCTGAGGATCAGTCTCGGGTCCGGCGACGATCTCGACCAGAGGCAGGATATGTGCGGGATTGTTCCAGTGAGCGATCAGCAGTCTGCCGGGGTTGGAAACGGTGGCCACAGCGTAAACGTTCATTGCGGAGGTGGTGGAGGTCAGGATGCAGTCGGGGCGGCAGATCTTGTCAAGCTGGGCAAAGGTGGCTGCCTTGACTTCGGGATTTTCGGGGACAGCTTCGACCACAAGGTCAGCGTCTGCCGCGTCTTCCATGGACAGGGAGTAGACCATGCAGCGGGCTGCATTTGCTGCCTGCTCGGCAGTGATGAAATCATTATCCAGCATATTCTTGACGGAGGCCTCAATAATAGCCTTGGACTCATCAAGACCTGCCTGACGGCGAGCGATTATGGTGGTGATGTAACCGTTCATAGCGTAGGTCTGAGCAATGCCGCTGCCCATTGTGCCGGCGCCGATAACAGCTATTTTCTTGAATTCCATTATTTTCTCTCCTTAAAGTGTTATTATCAAATCAGGCAGGTGCTGAGAGCATCTGCCCGATTTATTATAGCAAAATTAGAATGCGAATGCTATCTTAACATCGGTCTTGACATTGACCAGGGAGGGCAGCTCGGAAGCAAGTGCGCGGTCGATAGCAGCGCCGATGTCCTCAGCCTTCTCAACATACTCGCCGTAGCCGCCAAGAGCCTTGACGACCTCTTCGTAATGAACATCACGCAGGTACAGTCCGACAAACTCCTTGTCCTTTGCGGACTTCTTTGCCTCGGAGTTCTTGATCATGCCCCAGCAGGAGTCGTTGAGGATGATAGTGGTGACCTTGATGCCGTAACGCATACAGGTGTCGTACTCCATTGCGCCGTAGCCGAATGCGCAGTCACCGGTGAGAAGGATGACCTTCTTCTCGGGATGAGCGAGCTTTGCCGCGATCGCGTAAGGCATACCAACGCCGAGAGGTCCGAAGGAGCCGTTTGCGATGGTGAGCAGCTGGCCGGGGCCCATTGCGGGGAGGATGGTGTTGCCCCAGGATGCGGTGTCGCCGCCGTCGATAACAAGGATGGTGTCCTTGTCGATGCGCTTGCTGATCTCGCTGATGAGGCGGAGAGGATGGATGGGGTACTGATCGGAGTTCATGGACATGGACAGGAACTGAGCAAGCTGCTTCTGAGTCTCGGTGAACATGGCGACCCACTCGGTGTGCTGCTTCTGCTCGACCAGAGGCATGAGCTGCTCCAGAACGGTCTTGATATCGCCCTGGATGCCGTGCTTGACATCCAGCTGGTCTGCCAGAGGCATGGAGCTGATGTCTACGCGGAGAATGTTGCAGTTCTTGGGGAACACATTGCGGTTGAGGGTGTAGCCGGTGCGGGTGCCGAGCATGATGACCAGGTCAGAGTTCTCAAGTGCGCCTGCCATGATGGGATGCTGGCTTGCGCCGATGCCCAGGCAGAGAGGATGATAGTCGGGAACTATTCCGCGGCCTGCATTGCGGG
>JAZUJF010000195.1:0-2824 GCA_045642585.1 Candidatus Limivicinus sp. | reverse complement strand
ATCATAATACCTGCATCCTTTTTATAAAATAATTGCGTAAATAAGGGCACATTTTATCCGGTAGATGCCGCAGGCGTATTATGCGGTACTGCCTTAAAAATATCCGCCGTTTTTCACCACATCATCGGGACTCATGCCGCTGTCGATCATCCGGGCGATGCCGGTCTCGCTGTCCTTCACGCCCTCGGCACGGAGCAGAACATCGTATGCCAGATACCGTGGTATGATAATAACGCCGTCGATGTCGCCGAATACCACATCACCCGGGTATATTCTCACCTCGCCTATCTGGATAGGCTGCTGCCATGAGGTGATGCGGAAGCGGCCAAGCATACCGTTGGAGCTGCGATACTTGCAGAAAACGGGGAAATTCTGGCTGAGGACGCCTCTGGTGTCTCTCACTCCGCCGTCGATGACGGCACCGCGGCAGCCCTGAGCCTTGGAAACCTTGGTCATCATCTCCCCCCACTGGGCGGAGATCGTGTCGCCGGCTGTATCCCAGACCACCACATTGTTTTCACCGATCTCGCCCAGCATTTTAGTGCGCTCCTCCATCTCGTTTTTTATGGAGAGGCTGGGGCCTCCGGCAACGGTAAATGCGATGCCGCATACGACCATATCATCCCGGAGAGGCATTATGCTGTTGGGGAGAGTCTGCATGATGAGCCCGTCTTCACGGAGAACATCGTTCACGGCTCCGGTGAAAAGAGCCTCATATCTACGGCACAGCTCCTCCTCGGGGATGGGAAAGGGAATGGGGGCCATGCGGTCGGCCATCATTTTCTCATATCTTGACAGGTCCATTACTTATTCTCTTTCTCCACAGTCTCCATGATGCCCCGGAGATAACCGATGGCATAGAGACGGCCCAGAGCATCATAGCCGGCGTTCTGGATGCTCTCGCCGACCATGGTGGGTACATGGTCAACACGGATAGGCACATCCACACCGCAGTCTCTGTAAAGCCGCATGAGCCGGGGCATATCCAGAGCGCCGTTATCGTGGAAGGACTCATGGAAGTCGGTCTTGTTGCCCACCGCGTTGCGGAAGTGGATGAACATGATCTTGTCGGAGAGACGGGGAATGACCCTTGTGAGATCCTCGCCCATCATGTAATAGCAGGCCTGACAGAAGGTGACGCCCAGATTGTCGCTCTTTACGATATCGCGCACGGCGTGCTCGATATTGTCGGCGGAGATCATTATGCGGGACACATCGCCCAGCTTCGGCAGGGGGGGATCATCGGGGTGAAGAGCAAGCTTTATGCCGTGCTTCTCACACTCGGGTATCATGGCTCTGACGAAATAGGTATAGTTATCCCAGAGCTCCTCGGCGGTGATGTGCTTGTCTGAGGGGACATAGTCTGCCAGAGTAAAGCCGGTGCAGCGTGCGCCGCCCCTCTCGGGAAACTCATTGGTGGTGCGGGTCCAGCCCACATGAGCCATGAAATTAAAGCAGATGGTGCGGATGTCCAGCTCGTCCATGATGGGGAGCATCTTCAGAGCCTTTTCGATGGCCCAGTCACGCCTGTCGTCACCGGCCTTTATGTGATCGTGGAGCATATTGGGCATAGGCTCAATGACAACGGGTTTTATGCCGTTATCCATGAAGCGATTATATACAGTGAGCCACTGGCTGCGGTCTGCGGGATCGAACTCAGCATCCTCGGGGAGCCTGATGGTGCCGTGATGAACGCCAAGCTGACGGCCGATATCCCATGTGGCGTCGGGCTTTGAACGGAAATAATCAGTAAGCAGCATATTCTTTTTCTCCCTTATCACACACCGGACAGAGTCAGGAAGCCGCCGTCCACAGGCACGGTAACGCCGGTGACGAAGGAGCTGAGACGATCGTCAAGCAGATACTCCACCGTGCCCAACAGATTCTCGGGCTTGCCGAAGCGGCCCTGAGGAGTGTGGTCAATGACCTTCTCACCGCGCTTGGTGAGTCCGGTCTCGGGAGAGCCCAGATATACGATGGAACGGTCATTGATGAAGAAGCCGGGGGCAACGGCGTTGATGCGGATACCGGCGGGAGCAAAGTATGCGGCACTCCACTGGGTGAAGTTGGAAACGGCGGCTTTGGCCATAGCGTATGCGGGGTTGCCGGTGAGGGGACAGTAGGTGTTCATGGATGCGAAATTTACAACTGCTCCGCCGCCCGCACGGATCATCTGGGGGAAGAACGCCTGCATGGGAACGATGGAGCCGACGGTATTGGTCTTGAGAACGGTATTGAACATATCCATATCCATGTCCCAGAAGCCCTTCAGCTCGCTCTGCTTATCCTCACGCAGATCATCCTCGTCATAATGGGTCTTGGTGGTGCGGGCCTTCATGTTGTTGCCGCCGGCGCCGTTAATGATGAAGCGGCAGGGACCCCACTCCTCCTCAACGGTCTTTGCCATTGCATTCATGGCCTCGGTGTCGCACACATCGGCGGTCATGATGCGGCAGATACCGCCGATGGCGTTGATGGCGGCCTCGGTCTTCTCCAGCTTTTCTCTGGTGCGGCCCACGAGAACCACCTTGCAGCCCTTCTCGGCCAGATCCTTTGCGATAACGGAGCACAGAGTTCCGCCCGCGCCGGTGACGACCGCTACTTTACCCTCGTAATATGCGTCTTTCATTTGAATATACCTCCGAATTTATATATATGTTATTTTTACTTAAGGCAACACCGCATAATGCGGCAAGAGCAGATACCGAGAGAAAATGAGTTCTGATGACGGCACTTTTTTGCAGGAATACTTTGTGTATTGCAAGAAAAAGTGACTAAATCGGGGCGCATTTTATCCGGTAGATGCCGCAGGCGTATTATGCGG
>JAZUJF010000194.1:0-9711 GCA_045642585.1 Candidatus Limivicinus sp. | reverse complement strand
AATTTTTTGATTGGGCTTACGCGAACTTACACAGAGGGGGGCACATTTTATCCGGTAGATGCCGCAGGCGTATTATGCTGTGGTGCCCAAGGTTGGAGGGTGCGGATATGAAATACGATACTTACAGCTACAATGCCGAGCGCGAGGCGGGAATAAACCGTATCGGTGCCCTTATATCCCGGGTGAGGAAGCAGCGGGGGCTGACTCTTGAGAGCTTCAGCGCGCTTCTGTCCGCCTACGGCGTGTATGTCAAGAAGCAGGCCCTCGGCAAATGGGAGCGGGGCGAGAGTATTCCAAACGGCTATCAGCTGTTGGCCGTGTGTCACGCTCTGTCCATTGACGACGGCGCGGTGTTCTTCTCCGGTGAGCTCAGGCCGGAGCTGAACGACCTCGGCATGAAAAAGCTCCGGGATTATCGGGAGGATCTTATCGCCTCCGGGAGATATTCCCCTGCCCCTGTGCTCTCCGTTGAATATGTGGATATGCCGGTGAGCCATCTCCGGGCGTCGGCCGGTACAGGCTCTTTTCTGGATGAGGGCGGCTTTGACGCCGTCAGCGTGCCACGCTCCTCCGTCCCCCAAGGCAGCAGCTTCGGCATATATGTGAGCGGAGACAGTATGGAGCCCGTGTATCACGACGGCGATATTGCGTGGGTCCGTGAGTGCGAGAGCGTATCGCCCGGAGAGATCGGTATATTTATCTGCGGCGGCGACGGGTATATAAAGCAGTACGGCGAACGGGAGCCGGAGGCGGATATGCGGGAGAGCTTCACCGATATTGACGGTGTACTGCATATGCAGCCGGTGCTCATATCCCTCAACGAAAAATATCCGCCGAGAGCCGTGTCGCCCGATGACGGACTGCGTGTGGTAGGGCGGGTGCTCAGCTGAGGAGGTGCGGCATGGACACTGTAAAGAGAATGTGCGATGTGGCATCCGAGCATGGGATGTCCGTGTATCAGCTCACCAGACTCAGCGGCATATCCCACTCCACCATCCAGAACGCCCGCCGCAGGGGCGGTCAGCTGAGTGTGGACACCATAGAGCGTATATGCGAGGCTCTGGATATGCCTCTGTACCGGTTTTTCATTGACAGCAGCGCCGAAAGG
This sequence comes from Candidatus Limivicinus sp., assembly GCA_045642585.1. Classification (GTDB taxonomy): domain Bacteria; phylum Bacillota; class Clostridia; order Oscillospirales; family Oscillospiraceae; genus Limivicinus. Next base: position 8,603 of record JAZUJF010000194.1, on the reverse strand, counting down.
AAAAGTTGATTTTCCGGTAATGATATGATAATATATCACAAAATAAGCTGTTTGATATTTTTGGAGGGCTGAAAGTGGATCGTAACAGTGATGTCTCCCGTTGGCCGGCGGAGCTTGTCTCTTTCCCGGAGTGGAATGGCGAGGCGGGCTCATGGGAATGTTCCGATGTGGGAGAATATGAGGGTGTCAGGCTGTACTCACTGTATGTGCGCGGCTGCGGTCTTGATTCTCTGCAGGAATATTACGGCTCTCTTGTCTCCGCAGGCTTTACCGAGACTCAGCCCGGCAAATTTGTCAAGACCGCAGGGGGCATGAAGCTGTGTGTTGACACCGGCAGCGTGAACCCCGACGAGACCGGGTTTTATATTTTCTTCTCCTCCTGCAGGGCCTCGGTGCCCATCATCGTCACGCCCCGCAGGCGTCTGCCCGGCTGGCGCAGGGATATGCGCCGGGAGAGGCGCAGCAGTCGCCGCAGCCGCCGGAAAAGAAACCGCAGCGTGAGGCAGCAGCGTCGGCAGAACAGACGCTCCGACAGAAGGACACGCAGACTTTCCGGTGAGAAATAACCGAATAAAAGCCCCTGCAGTTGTGAAGCCCGATCACAGCCGCAGGGGTATTTTCATGCTTATACCAATATCCAATAACAATATATTCTTTTCCTATACCGGGTCGCCATTTGGTTGCCGCGAGCGTTCCTGACAGCTCACCTTTTCCGGGCGAAGAAATCCCGCAGGAGCTTTGCGCACTCCTCATGCAGCACATCGGGATATACCGCCGGACGGTGACCGTAGCCCTCGTAGAACAGGTCGATAACGCTGCCGCAGGAGCCGGTCACGGGATCTCTGGCGCCGAAGACCACAGCGGGTATTCTGGAATTGATTATGGCGCCGGCGCACATCGGGCACGGCTCCAGCGTCACGAACATCGTGCAGTCCGTGAGCCGCCAGTCTCCCATATCGGCGCAGGCCTGACGGATGGCCTCCACCTCCCCGTGGGCGGTGGCATCGCCGGTCTCCTCCCGTCTGTTGCGCCCGGTGCCTATTATATTGCCCTCGCGGTCCGCGATAACGCATCCTACCGGGACCTCCCCGGCAGAATATGCCTCCCGGGCGAGCTCCAGCGCCAGAGCCATATAATCTTCCCTTGTCATTTCAGGCTTTCACCTAACTTCGTCTTTATCAAAAAGCGGAGAGCGATATTACCGCCCTGTTGTGCCGATTACTGTTGACCGAAAATTACTTCATTGCCGCGGTGATTATTGCCATCTGGTAGACTTCCTCCGCGTTGCAGCCGCGGGAGAGGTCATTGATGGGAGCATTGAGTCCCTGCAGGATGGGGCCGAAGGCGGCAAATCCGCCGAGACGCTGGGCGATCTTGTAGCCGATATTGCCGGACTGGATCTCGGGGAAGATAAAGGTGTTGGCATAGCCCGCCACAGTGCTGCCGGGGAACTTCAGCTGACCCACAACGGGAGAAACGGCGCAGTCAAACTGCATCTCGCCGTCGATAGCCAGTTCAGGCTCCATCTCCCTGACGATAGCGGCAGCATTGCGCATCATCTCGGGGCCTGCGCCCTTGCCTGAGCCCTTGGTGGAGTAGGACAGCATTGCGACCTTGGGATCCATGCCGAACTTCTTCGCGGTCCTGGCGGTCTCGATGGCGACCTCGGCCACCTGCTGGGCGGCGGTGAGGACTACATTGCCCTCCTTGTCCTTCTTATCCTCGTAAGAGATGTTGATAGCGCAGTCACCCATTGCCAGCATCTCATCGCCGCGGACGAGAATGAAGCAGGAGGAGACAAGATTTGCGCCCTTTCTGGTCTTGACAAGCTGAAGCGCGGGACGGACGGTATCAGCGGTGGAGTAGGTCGCGCCGCCCAGAAGAGCGTCAGCCTTGCCCTGCTTTACCAGCATGGTGCCGAAGTAGTTGCCCTTGAGCAGATTTGCCCTGCACTCCTCGGGGGTCATTTTGCCCTTGCGCAGCTCAACCATAGTCGCTACCATCTCTTCCATACCCTCATAGGCTGCGGGGTCAATGATCTCCAGACCGTCGATATCAAAGCCGCACTCCTTTGCCTTGCCGGTGACAGCATCCACATTGCCGATCAGGACAGGGGTGAGGAAGCCGTCCTTCTTGAGACGGGCAGCGGCCTCAAGGATGCGGGCGTCATGACCCTCGGTAAAGACGATCCTGCGGGGGTCGTTCTTCAGAACTTCTATAAGATTTTCAAACATTATGATATCCTCCAAAAAGCTTTAATTTGATAACTGCTTTACTTTACCACCCCGGACATATTTTTTCAAGATTTTTGACTTAATTTCTATTTACAAAGTAAATAATCGCCTGTATAATCAGGCGGTATACTAAATGTAATCAAAAACGGAGAAACCGATGGACAGAAGCTTCCATGAGACTCTGGCCTTTCTGCGCCGCGACAGAAACCTCAGTCAGCGCAAGGCCGCATCTGAACTGAATATAAGTCAGGCTCTGCTGAGTCACTACGAAAACGGCACCCGTGAGCCGGGTCTGTCATTCATCTGCCGTGCCTGTGACTATTACGGCGTGACGGCGGACTATCTGCTGTGCCGCAGCGAGTTTCCCAATGAGACCTCCGCGCTGAAAAAGCTCACATTCAGATTTTTCGACGAGATGGACGCCGTGCGCGAGAAGGCATCCATAGCTCTCAACGAATTTTCCCCGGAGGAAAAGGATATATGATAGATCAGAAGAACATAAGAAACTTTTCAATAATCGCCCATATAGACCACGGCAAATCCACCCTTTCCGACAGACTTATTGAAAAGTGCAACGCCGTTGAGCAGCGCATCATGGAGGATCAGATCCTCGACAACATGGAGCTTGAGCGCGAGCGCGGCATAACCATAAAGGCCCGCGCTGTCGGTCTCAGCTACAAGGCCGCCGACGGGCAGGACTACACTCTGAACCTTATCGACACTCCGGGCCATGTGGACTTCAACTATGAGGTCAGCCGCTCTCTTGCCGCCTGCGAGGGCGCGGTCCTTATAGTGGATGCCTCTCAGGGCGTGGAGGCCCAGACCCTGTCCAACACATATCTGGCGCTGGACAACGATCTGGAGATACTGCCCGTTATCAATAAGATCGATCTTCCCGCCGCGGACCCCAAGCGGGTCAAGACCGAGATAGAGGACATCATCGGCATTCCCGCCGAGGACGCTCCGGAGATAAGCGCCAAGGCCGGCATCAATATCGACGCCGTGCTTGAGGATATAGTTAAGAATGTCCCCGCTCCCGCCGGCGATCCCGACGCCCCTCTCAAGGCTCTTATCTTCGACTCTCTGTATGACAACTATCGCGGCGTCATCGTCTTTGTGCGCCTTATTGACGGCAGGATAAGACGGGACAGCGAGGTGCTGCTCATGTCCACCGGCGCAAAATACAAGGTGCTGGAGGTGGGTCATCTGCGGCCCATCGGCCTTGATCCCTGCGATGAGCTCTGTGCCGGCGATGTGGGCTACTTCACCGCCAGCATAAAGAATGTGTCCGACACCCAGGTGGGCGACACCGTCACCGACGCTCTCACCCCCACCGCTCAGGCACTTCCCGGCTACCGCCCCGCAAGAGCCATGGTCTACTGCGGCATCTACACCGAGGACGGCTCCAAGTACCCCGACCTCCGGGACGCTCTGGAAAAGCTGAAGCTGAACGACGCCTCCCTGTCCTACGAGCCGGAGAGCTCTGTGGCGCTGGGCTTCGGCTTCCGCTGCGGCTTCCTGGGTATGCTCCATATGGAGATAATTCAGGAGCGGCTTGAGAGGGAGTTCAATCTTGAGCTTGTGACCACCCTGCCTTCCGTTATCTATAAGGTCATAAAGACAGACGGCAGCACCGTTATGGTGGATAATCCCCACAACTACCCGGATGTGCCCTCCATCGCCGAGGCATATGAGCCCTATGTCAAGGTGTCCATAATCACTCCCAACGAGTATGTGGGAAATATCATGCCCATGTGTCAGGACAGGCGCGGCGAATACAGGAATATGCAGTATCTGGACTCCCGGCTTGTGGAGCTCCATTACGAAATGCCCCTCAATGAGATCATATATGACTTTTTTGACACACTCAAGGCCCGCACCAAGGGCTATGCCTCTCTGGACTATGAGCTGAGCGAGTATAAGCTTTCCGAGCTTGTGAAGGTTGATATGCTCCTCAACGGCGATCAGGTGGACGCTCTCAGCTTTATCGCCCACAAGGACAAGGCCTACGGCAGAGCCAGAAGGCTGTGCGAGAAGCTGCAGGAGAACATTCCCCGTCAGCTCTTCGAGGTGCCTATTCAGGCGGCCATCGGCGGCAAGATCATCGCCCGTGAGACAGTCCGCGCCATGCGCAAGGATGTGCTGGCCAAGTGCTACGGCGGTGACATTACCCGTAAGAAAAAGCTTCTGGAAAAGCAGAAGGAAGGAAAAAAGAAGATGCGTCAGCTGGGTACCGTTCAGATACCCACTGAGGCGTTCCTTGCCGTTCTCAAGCTGGATGAATAACAAAAACAGGATGCAGGCTTTGGCTTGCATCCTGTCTTATTTATCGGTTATTTTGCCGTCAGCTTTTTCAGCGTCTCGCGGATGGCCTTTTCTGCCTCACGGGGATCGCAGATGTTCCACACGGCGCTTTCCATGGGGCACAGGCCGGTATCGGTGCGGTTCCTGATAGCCGGAACCTCCGTGTCGAAGTCACACTGTATGCCGAAAGATGCAAATACATCCTTTGCCGGCGTGCTGATAACTCCCGCATGGACATACCGCGCGCCCAGCAGATAGTAGAGGAAGGCGGCCGCCCTGCCCACCACACGGTCGGCAACAGCGTATTCCTCCAGCCTTGCTCCCCCGTCCAGCATATCCAGCAGCGGCTTTACTCCCCGTTCACGACTGCACAGAGTGTCATTTTCGGAGCAGGCCGCCAGAGTATAGTCGCCCTCGGCAAGCAGCTTTACCGCTTTTTCGGAAAGATGTGACATATTATTTCTTACTTTGCCTCAAGTATCTTCTCTGCGATCTTCTTTGCGGAGATGCCGTACTCGTCGAACAGCTCCGCGGGATCACCGGACTGACCGAACACATCCTGAATACCCACACGGATGAATTTGGGAGCCTTCTGATTTTCTGCCAGAACTGCTGCAACAGCTTCGCCCAGACCTCCGATGACGCTGTGCTCCTCGGCGGTGACGATCATCCTGCATTTGTCGGCGTAGCGGAGCACACACTCTTCGTCCAGAGGCTTGATGGTGTGCATATTGATAACGGCGGCGGAAACGCCCTTCTCCGCCAGAGTATCGGCAGCCATAAGGGCCTCATTGACCTCAAGGCCACAGGCGAAGATGGCCACATCGGTGCCGTCACGGAGAACATTTGCCTTGCCCACGGTGAAGGGCATATCCATATCGCCCTCGAACACGGGGGTCGCAAGTCTTGCAAGACGCAGATACACAGGGCCGTCAATCTCGGCGGCGGCTCTGACTGCCCGATGTGTCTCCTTCGAATCGGCCGGGACAAGGATGGTCATGCCGGGGATAACGCGCATGAGGGCCAGATCCTCGATAGCCTGATGGCTGCCTCCGTCGGCGCCCACGCTGATGCCCGCATGGGTCATGGCAAGCTTCACATTCAGATGGGGGTACGCGATGCCGTTTCTTATCTGCTCATAGGCTCTGCCTGCGCCGAAGATGGCGAAGGAGGAGCAGAAGGGAATAAGCCCGGTGGTGGACATACCGCCGGCAATATCCACCATGTCAGCCTCGGCAATGCCGCAGTTGAAGTGCCGCTCGGGGAAGGCCTTGCGGAAGATACCGGTCATGGTGGCGGCGGCAAGGTCTGCGGTGAGGACAACGATTTTGTCGTTTTCTTTTGCAAGCTCCACAAGAGCTTCGCCGTATGCTTTTCGGGTAGCTATCTTCTCCATGCTTATGCCTCCAGTTCCTTAAGTGCCTGTTCGCACTGTTCTTTGTTAGCGGCCTTGCCGTGCCAGTCGATCTGATTCTCCATGAAGGAGACGCCCTTGCCCTTCAGCGTGTGGGCGAGGATGCACTTGGGCTTGCCGGGTACGGCGGGTGCTTCATAGGCGGCTATCACCTGCTCCAAATCGTTGCCGTCCTGAACCTCGATGAGGTTGAAGCCGAAGGCGCGGAGCTTGCCGGGCAGATCGCCCAGACTCATTACATCGTCGTTGCTGCCGTCTATCTGCAGGCCGTTCCAGTCGATCATAACAGTGAGATTATCCAGCTTGTAGTGGTTGGCGGCCATAAATGACTCCCACACCTGACCCTCACCCAGCTCACCGTCGCCAAGGAGAGTGTAGACCTTGAAGCTCTTGCCCTGATACTTTGCTCCCAGAGCCATACCGGTGGCCAGAGACACGCCCTGACCCAGAGAGCCGGAGGATACATCCACACCGGGCAGCTTCTTGGAGTCGGGATGTCCCTGCAGTCTGGAGTGCATCTTACGCAGAGTCCAAAGCTCCTCCACAGGGAAGAAGCCCCGGCGGGCCAGAACAGAGTAATAAACAGGCGCCACATGGCCCTTGGACAGCACAAAGCGGTCACGGTCCGGGTCATGGGGAGCGGCGGTATCGACATTCATCTGAGTGAAGTACAATGCGGTGAGCATCTCAACAGAGGACAGCGAGCCGCCGGGATGGCCGCTTCCGGCAGCGGTGGTCATCTTCACGATGTCCTTTCGCACTTCGGTGCACATGGTCTTCAGGCTTGCAATATCCATTTCAAATCAAAAACCGGATTACGGTTCTTGCCCCTTTCTTTCGGATTATTTGTATATTATATCACATAACAGCATATCTGTCCAAAGAATTATACAGACTCTTGCCCGTTATTTTACTGTTTTTACTGATATTCCTGTTCCATTTCCTCAATGTGCATATATTCGTCATAGCTGCACCTGCGGTCGATAACGGTGCCGTCATCGCATATCTCGATGATCCTGTTGGCCACCGTCTGGGTGAGCTGGTGGTCGTGGCAGGAGAAGATAATATTATACTTGAATGCTTCGAGGCCGTTATTGAGAGCCGCGATGCTCTCAAGGTCGAGATGATTTGTGGGCTGGTCGAGGACAAGGAAATTCGCACCTGACAGCATCATCCGGGAGAGCATACATCTCACCTTTTCGCCGCCGGAGAGAACGGTGGAGTTCTTATACACATCGTCGCCCGAGAAGAGCATCCGCCCCAGGAAGGTGCGCAGATAGCTCTCCCGCTTGTCCGAGGAAAACTGGCGCATCCACTCTATGAGATCCAGCTCCGGATCGTTGAAGAATTTGCCGTTGTCCTTGGGGAAGAAGCTGGGCTCGATGGAGGCGCCCCATTTGACGCTGCCGCTGTCCGGCTCCTCCTCACCTGAGAGGAGCTTGAAGAGCATGGTGACTGCCAGCTCGTTCTTGCCGATGACGGCGATCTTGTCCTCCTTGCCCACGATGAAGCTGACATTTTTCAGAAGCGGCACACCGTCAACGGATTTGCACAGCTCGGTCACGAACAGTCTGTCCTTGCCGGGCTCACGGTCTGCCTTGAAGCCTACCCAGGGATAGCGGCGGTTGGAGGCGGGCAGCTCCTCCACCGTGATCTTATCAAGGAGCTTACGGCGGGATGTAGCCTGACGGGATTTGGACTTGTTGGCGGAAAACCGGGCAATAAAGGTCTGCAGCTCCTGAATCTTCTGTTCAGCCTTCTTGTTCTGGTCGCGGATAAGCTTCTGAATGAGCTGAGAGGACTCATACCAGAAGTCGTAGTTGCCCACATACATCTTTATCTTGCCGTAGTCAATGTCAACTATATGGGTGCAGATGTTATTGAGGAAGTAGCGGTCATGGCTCACAACGAGCACGGTGCCCTCGTAGTCCAGCAAAAAGTCCTCCAGCCAAACCACCGAGCGCATATCAAGGTTGTTGGTAGGCTCGTCCAGCAGCACCACATCCGGGTGTCCGAACAGCGCCTGCGCCAGCAGCACCTTCACCTTCAGGCGGGGGTCAAGCTCGCCCATAAGAGCACGGTGATACTCCGTATCCACTCCCAGCCCCTGAAGTATCCGCCCCGCATCGCTCTCGGCTTCCCAGCCGCCAAGCTCCGAAAATTCCTCCTCAAGCTCCGCCGCGCGCAGGCCGTCAGCATCGTCGAAGTCGGGCTTTTCGTATATGGCGTCCTTCTCCCGGCCGCACTCATACAGGCGCATATTGCCCATGATAACGGTGTCCAGTACGGTGTATTCGTCATACATGGTCTGGTCCTGCTTCAGCACCGACATACGCCGTTTCGGCTCCAGAACAACGCTGCCGCTTGTAGGCTCCAGCTCGCCGGACAGGATCTTTATGAATGTGGATTTGCCCGCGCCGTTTGCTCCGATTATGCCGTAGCAATTCCCGGCTGTAAACTGCAGATCAACTCTTGAAAACAGCACTGAGGGGCCGAACTGCATAGACAGATCATTGACAGAAAGCATTACATTTCTCCGTTTCAAACTTATTTCCGATTAAAACAGCAGTTTTACTGTGAAAGCACCGCGCCACAGGTTCATTATGCCTTCCCCTTGCTCACAAGGGGAAGGGCAGCGAAGCGGTCGAGCG
>JAZUJF010000193.1:0-3871 GCA_045642585.1 Candidatus Limivicinus sp. | reverse complement strand
GCCGTCACGCCGAAGCTCGTGCCGAGGGCATAGGACATGACGGCAGAGAGCAGAAAAGCGGCAAGCAGAAACAGGCGCGGCGGGATAAGCGAAATGCCCGCGGAGACGAAATACGCCACCGTACCGCTGAGCCGCCACAGCCCTGTCAGACAGCCGATCAGCAGCAGAATGCCGATCACGATGAAGGACTCCCCCAGGCTTTCCCCGGCAAAGCCCATAACGGTCTTAAACGAAAAGCCCCTGCTGTGCGCCGCCAGCGTAAACAGGACAAAGCCTATGCACAGCGGCAGCAGCATGGAGATATCAAGCAGAAGCGAAAACGCCATGCAGGCGGTAAAAATCAGGAAAGAAATCAGCAGCTCCATTTTGTTTCACCGGAACAATACAGGTCTGACGACCCGGAATTTATTAGAATAATATCACAATCTGCTTTGCGGTACAACGCTTTTTTCTCCATTCCGCCGAAGATGAAAAAAGGCATTGCATTTCCGGCAAAGCCACATATAATGATAAACAGGTTATTATCCGAATCGGGTGAGCTGAATGAAAGATTCCAAATATTCTCTCCGTCTTACGCAGGGGCCTATCGGGCATACCCTGTTTATGTTCTTTCTGCCTATCGCTGCCGGTAATCTGTTTCAGCAGCTTTATAACACCGCCGATGCTCTGATCATCGCAAAGTTTGTCGGGCGTGAGGCACTTGCCGCCGTAGGCGGAAGCCCCTCGCAGGTGATAAATGTAGTCATCAGCTTCTTTACCGCGCTTGCGGGCGGGGCAGGCGTCTGCATCGCGCAGGCATACGGCTCCGGCCACGGAGAGCGCATATCTCACGCCTCCAATACCGCTATCCTGCTCAGCATCATTCTGGGTCTCGTATCCATGGTGCTCGGATATCTTTACACTCCCGCTATCCTCACTTTTATGAATACCCCCGCCGATACCATGCAGGGGGCAATCACCTATCTGCGCATATATTTCTGCGGCATGGTCTTCAATATGCTGTATAACATGGCCTCCGGCATCCTTCGGGCGGTCGGGGACTCCAGACGCCCGCTGTATGCGCTCACCGTCTGCTGCTTTACCAACATCGGTCTTGACCTGCTGTTCGTTATCCGCTTTCATATGGGCGTGGCCGGCGTGGCCTGGGCGACGATCCTTTCCCAGCTGCTGAGCGCCGCGGTGGTCATGTATTTCCTCTCTGCCGCAAATGAGGATTATAAGGTCACGTTCCGCACCCTGTGTCTGCACGGAAGAAGTCTGAAGCGTATCCTGCGGATAGGCATCCCGACGGCGCTCCAGTCCAGTATGTACAGTGTCTCGAACTTTCTGATCCAGATCGCCCTCAATTCCCTCGGCACCGTGGCGGTGGCATCGTGGAGCATGGCGGGCAAGATAGACGGCGTCTACTGGGCCGCCAGCAGCGCTCTCGGCACGGCGATCATGAGCTTCGTCGGGCAGAACTACGGAGCGGGAATGAAAGACCGCATACGCGCCTGTGCCCGGCTCGGTATGCTGATCTCCTCCGTTATCACCGTTGTGCTCACCGCGCTCATCATGGTTTTCGGACGATACGGCCTGCATATACTCATTGATGACCCGGAGGTCATTGACTGCACCTGGCGTATGATGTTCTATTTTGTCCCTTACTATATTATCTGGACCGTTATCGAGGTACTGTCCGCTGTGCTGCGCGGCATGGGCGACACGCTTATACCGGTCATCATTACGGGAATCGGCATATGCGGCATGCGTATCCTGTGGATCGCGCTGCTCTTCCCCGTGTTCCATACGATCAAGGGGCTGGCTCTGTGCTATCCCGCCTCCTGGGCGGTCACGGCGCTGGCTATGCTGTGGTACTATTTCGTGAAGCGCCGCCGCGTGCTCTCCGATGATTTTGTTCTTGAGGATATCTGAGGCTGCCCGCTTTTTACAGAAAGACTAACTATTAAAAGTCAAGCCGTAAAACAGGAAGATCTGTGAACTGGCAGACGGCGAAAAAAAGGGTACAAAAACCTGAGCGTCCAGCGGGGCGCTCCGTAAGGGGGATATGAAGCAGTCAGGCGGCAGGCTGAAAAGCTTTGCCGGATGTCTGCAAGGCGAAGATCAGCCTCACGAGCTTTTTAGCTGCGTGAGAGATGGCAACGTTGTAATGCTTGCCTTCGGTTCGCTTCTTGGCAAGATAGGAGGCAAAGGACGGTTCCCAGATACAAACGTACTTTGCAGCATTGAAAAGGGCGTAGCGCAGATAGCGAGAACCTCGTTTCTCCATGTGGGAGTAAGCACCTGATGCATTGAGCTTGCCGGACTGGTAAGTGGATGGAGAAAGCCCTGCATAGGCCAACAGCTTGTCCGGCGAGTCGAACCTGGAGAAGTCACCGATCTCAGCGAGGATCATAGCTCCCATGCGGTAGCTAATGCCTGGAATGGTGAGAATCGGCGGAGCCATCTCATCTATGATTGTTTTGATGGCAGCCTCAATCTCTTCAATCTCTTTGTCCAGTTCGCGGATGAGGCGGATTGTGTGCTGAAGCTCAAGAGACTTGGCGGGCATGGTGGAACCGATGGAGTGCCTGGCCGCTTCGCGGATCTCAACAGCTTTCTCACGGTCATAGCGCCCCTTAGATGCGTCAGACAAGACTGCTTTGAAATGCGTCAGGTGTGCATCAGCAACCTGCCTGGCACAGGGGAATTCACTGAGCATGGCATAAACAGAGGTCATGTGCAGCGTCGGCACAAGTGATTCCAACTCCGGAAAGAGAATGGTGACCAAACGGGAAACAGATTGCTTGAGTTTGGCTCTCTCAGAGACCTTTTCAAATCTGTATCTTGTGAGTGACTTAAGCTCCTCGTTGTGGTATGCTATGTCTGTGTAGGACTTGAGGTCTACATCAGACATGAGCATAGATGCGATCGTCCGAGCATCAATTCGATCTGTCTTGGTTTGTCGAAGGCTGAGACTTTTTCGGTAGAGATTGGTGTGCAGAGGGTTGATGACATAGGTGGGCAGACCGTTGTCAAGAAGGAACCCGAGGATGTTGTAGCTATAGTGTCCGGTAGCCTCAAGCCCTACTTTTATTTTGTCTGACGGACGGGTACAGGATTGGATCTGCTGCAACAGCGTTTCGAAGCCTTCCCGGTTGTTGGCAATGGTAAAGACATCGGCCAGAACCTCGCCCTCTGAGCTGAGAATGAAGCAGTCGTGCTTGTCCTTTGCCACATCGATTCCAACGCAAACCATGATGATACCTCCAATATGATGACTTATGATGCTGCATCCACAGAGCACTTTGCCTTGTAACCTTGTTCCACATAAACCGTCCGGCGGTATCTAACTGATTAACAAAACTGCAAAGGGCTGTGGTCGGAGCCTTTCTGGAACCGTCTTGCGGTAGGAGAATTAAACCAATCCACAGCATCCCTTACAGTGTAGCATATGACCTTGGAGAGGGTCACTAAAAACTACTACTTTATAATACAAGGAAGTATTATCATGGATCAGTCTATGCTCCGCCGCCGCATGGAAGAAAAGCCCGATGTCAAACTGCGCGATCTTGTAACAGAGCTTCTGTATGAGGACATTATCGGTCTGAACATTGCTCCCGGCACCAAGCTGAATGTCAATCAGCTCGCTTCCTCTCTCGGTATATCCCGCACGCCGGTCGCCGAGGCGATCTCCAATCTCACGGAAAAGGGCTTCATCGTCAGCCGGAGCGGACAGAGCGGCAGCTTTGTGCTGGATCTGAATCTGCCGGATATGATAGACCTGTACCGTGTACGCTCCGCGCTTGAAAGCGAGGCGGCAGCCCTGTGCGCTCATACGGTCGGAGACGACATCGTAAAAGAGCTTCTCACGCTGGCCGATTCATACAAG
>JAZUJF010000192.1:0-6183 GCA_045642585.1 Candidatus Limivicinus sp. | reverse complement strand
TCCGGCAGATGCCGAAAGCGAATTATTCAGCGGTTCCTTAATGATGTGTTCCGTTTGCGCGGAATGTGATGTGCCTGACGGCGTGATGCCCGCCTGCGGCGGAAGATGTCAGACGAATACCGCGACAAAAAACCCCCACATTTCCCGGCCAGGAGAAATGTGGGGGTTTTCAACGAAATAAAGAATTGCGCTGCGCCGGGATCAAGGTATCGCTCCCCGATGACAGGTCAATCCGAATAAGGAATAAAGGTAAAGCTTATTGTCCCTTTGTGGCACACAGGGCATAACGCGCCCGGTATTGGGTCAAACGCGGTGGGCTGAACGTCAAGATTAAGATAACAGTTCGGGGTTGAGCAGCGGATATCCTTATATAAACCTAAACAACCGTAGTAATACGCTCCACCGGATACCTGCGCAAGATCTTCCTCGGACAGCACACGGAGCTTCCTGTCCGTCCTTTCGGCCTTCTCTTTGAGGACATTTGATTCTTTTTCCGTTTTCATGGCGGTCTCTCCTTCCGGGTATTCAGTAGTATGGAATGTGTGCGTTCTTCTTTTCTGCGGTCTCATTATATCGCATGAATTCCACTCGAATTCCACACGAAAGCATTTATTATGAAAAAGCTGCCGCTTCTTGTAGGGCTTTTCGGAAAGCCGCAGCGCAAGGTTATAATCCATCTCTTATCATTATAAGCCTGAACCCGCCGTATTTCAATATACCGCTTGCAATTTTCCCAGCATTATTTATCAAAATACCCATTCACAGACATAGTAAAGAATTCGGGCAGGAGCGCATAATGCGGCAGATGTTTACGGTGTGTTTTATGGTGCGGCCATATCGGATATACAGCTTAAAAATAAGGAAAAATTGAAAATTCTGGTTGATTTGAAACGGAGTTTATATTACTATATATAGTGTGTATCTATATAGTGAATATCTATAAACGGTGATATATTGATACCTTTCGTCAGGGGGATATAATCCTATGAAAAACACTGCGAAAAAGGCTCTGTCAGTGCTTTTGGCTCTGCTTATGCTCGCGTCGCTGATACCGGCCGCGGCTTTTGCGGATGCAGGCGAAAAAGCCGCGCTGATGGACAGCCAAACCGTCAACGAGGAGATCACTTCGGAAGAAGAGGCATTATTTGAAGAGACAGTTCCTGAGCAGCCTCGTCAAATAGTGGCGGACGGTGAAGATGAGCAGGGCATTGACGACGGCGAAGATGCCCGGATCGAGCCAGAGCCTGCTTTAACGGATGAAAGCCCCATGAAGCTGGGTGCCTCGCCTGCGAACATCTATGACTCCGGTGAATGCGGCGACGAACTCACATGGACGCTGAGTGATGACGGCGTGCTGACCATCTCCGGCACCGGAGATATGTGGGACTATTCCAGTGAGAATATGTCACCGTGGTATTGGTATTCTTCAGAGATCACCTCCTCGGTGATCGAAGACGGAGTTACATCTATCGGCAGCTGCGCCTTCCAGTATTGCTCCGAAATGAGGCGCGCTGATATCCCGGCAGGTGTCGTTTCTGTGGGTGACTACGCGTTTGACGGCTGCTATAACCTGTCCGATTTGGAGCTCCCGGAAAGTGCTATTTCAATCGGAGAACATGCCTTCTGCGGCTGCTCTGTACTGACCGGTGATCTTTTGCATGAGGGTATCGTTTCCATAGGCGAAAAAGCATTTGCCAATTGTTATGCTATTACTGACATAGAAATACCCGCCAGCGTCAATGTTATTGGAAACGGTGTTTTTTCCGGATGCGGCGGTCTTTCCCATGTAATTATCCCCGACGGCATTACATCCATCGGAGGAGAAGCATTCGCCGGCTGTGACAGCCTTGACCATGTGGATATTCCGGACAGCGTTGAGTACATCGGAAATAATGCGTTCAGTGACTGTGACGGTCTGAAATACATGATTATTCCGGACTCTGTTACAGAGATCGGAATCGGGGCGTTTTCCATTTGCGGCTCCCTTGAGCATGTGACTATCGGAGCCGGAATAACACAGATCCCGAACGAGATGTTCTATGCCTGCAACGGACTTGAGACAGTTTATATCCCCTCCGCTGTTGAGCATATAGGCGGAGCAGCATTTTTCTGTAAGCTTGATGATGTGCTCTACGGCGGAGACAGCTATCAGTGGGATGCTGTCACTGTTGATTCCGGCAATATCGGGATCACCGACGCGACTATCCATCTGAATGTCATTCCCCATGAACACGATTTTACCGATGATATTCATGAGGCTAAATGCGACAGCAACGGCTATACGCTCCGTACCTGCAGTATCTGCGGACTCAGCTTCACTTGTGATTACATGGCTGCCTTTGGGCACAGTATAGAAAACGGCAAATGTGCCATATGCGGTAAAACTATCGAGGAAGCAAGCATTGACTCCGGAACATTTGGCCAAGGGTTGACATGGACACTGTATTATAACGGGGCTCTTACCGTCTCCGGCGGAGGGGCTATCCCTGATATGGGTATTCCCTGGCTTGAATACATGGATATTATTACTTCTGTCACTTTGGAAGAGGGCGTTGCGGAAATAGGACAACACGCTTTCCAGGGCTGTACAGCGCTGGCAGAAGTGAAACTGCCCGACAGTCTGAGAAAAATAGGCGATGGTGCGTTTATGGACTGCCGTGCGCTGAACAGCATAGACCTTCCGGCAGGGCTGGAGTATATAGGCTCAAACGCGTTTGAAGGAACAGGATTTCTTGCCGATGCTCAGATGAATGAGCGGGAGTACTATATTGACAACTATCTGATATTCTTCAACTGCGATGAATCCGGAGTATATTCAGTCAGAGAGGGGACAGTCACTGTCGCGGGAGGAGCCTTTCGGTTCGACCGTGAGATGACACAGCTGAACATTCCCGACTCTGTCAGATTTATCGGAGATTCTTCTTTCAGCGGGTATTATAACAGAATCAAGACTCTGGTAATACCGGACAGCGTTGAGTGCATCGGCTCACAGGCTTTCAATAGCTGTGCGGCGCTCGAGCATATAGTTCTGGGAACGGGAATCACCGAAATCGAGGAATGGGCTTTCAATTACTGCCCCGCGTTACGAAGCATTGTTATTCCTGTTGAAGTGACCGAGATCGGTCGGGAAGCTTTTGAAAACTGCTCTTCACTTTCGGATGTGTATTATGTGGGTACACAGGAACAGTGGGATAAGGTACATATCGCCTACGGAAACGATTATCTGCTGAATGCGGATATTCATTTCAATTCTACATCTCATCTTCACCACTTCACAGAATCGACCGTTCAGCCCGGATGCACCGAAGCCGGGTATACCCTCTTTAGCTGTGATGTCTGCGGCGCAAGCTACAGGGGAAATTACATCAAGCCTTTGGGTCACAGTATTTCCGGCGGCAAATGTTCGGTGTGCGGTGAAGACGCCGATGTCACCATTGTGGAGTACGGTACTTGCGGGGACAATATCGTATGGATCTTTGACAGCGAGGGCACGCTCACATTCTCCGGAGAGGGAGAAATAGAAGAAGCTCTGTCAGAGGCTTACCCCGCAACATGGAAATCGCTTCCGATGAAGACCGTAGTCATTGAGGAGGGTATCAGTTCTATTGGCAGCGGTGCTTTTAGTGAGTGCAGCATGGAGAGTGTTTCGCTGCCCGAAGGACTTGTCAATATAGGATACATCGCATTTGCCGCTTGTACGAACCTGAAGCAGATCAGTCTGCCGGATAGCGTAAGAACGGTGGGGAACAGTGCATTTGGCGGATGCAGCACTTTGAGCAGCGTTAGTATTTGCGACGGAATAACAAGCTTTGGGCAGAATGTTTTTACAGATACACAATTCGCTGCGGCCCCTGAAAACTGGGATGACGGGGTCCTGTATGCGGGATCATACGCGGTCGGAGCCTCAGAGGAGGCAAAGAATGTAGTTGTCCGACCCGGCACGACCCTGATATCATATTGGTGCTTCGATGGCGTCAATGTGGAGAGTATAGTATTCCCGGACAGCCTGAAATCAATTGATGTTAATGCCTTCGGTATGTGTATGAGCCTGAAGAAGGTCGTCATGCCAAGCTGTGACAGCATTGGCGTAGGAGCATTTATATACTGCACCGCCCTTGAAGAGCTGACTCTGCCGTCCGCTGCCGTATCAATAGATAACAGCGCATTTGCCGCAACAGCGATCAAAGAGCTTCACATTCCGCGGGGAATTGAAGAAATTACCGAAGAATGCTTTGCCTTGTGTGATAAGCTGGAGACTGTCTACATCCCGAACACGGTCAAAAGGATCTCGGCATACGCTTTCGCCGGAGACACTAATGTTTCTCTTATTTTATTTGACGGTACGAAAGCACAGTGGAAGGCCATCGACATCGATATGGCCGAACTTGAACTTATGCCCGGTATGCCTCCCATAGGCAACGGGGATATAGCCGGAGCCTTTGTACACTGCACCGATAATCACCGCTATGTGGAGAAGAAGCAGACCGAGCCGGACTGCTTAAACGGCGGTATAAGCGAATTTGTCTGCGATGTTTGCGGAGCCAGATATGTGAAGATCATCGGGCTGGCCGAACACTGTTTCAGGAACGGTATCTGTGAGCACTGCCACGGTATCGAGGTAAGCGACTACAATTTCCCGGATAATAATTTCAGGGGCTATATCTCAGAAAATATCGACAAGGATTCAGACGGCGTGCTTTCCCCGGATGAGATCGCTCTGACGACCGAAATGGATATCAGAAATCTGGGCATTTCGAATATCAAGGGCATCCGCTTCTTCACGGCGCTCGAACGGCTTGACTGTTCCGAAAATAATCTGAAGCGCTTCTCGGATACTCTGCCCTCCGGACTGAAGAGCCTTAGGTTCGCGGACACCGATATCAATACCTTCCCGACGCTCCCGGAGGGGCTGGAGATTTTGGATTGCTCCGGAATGCCGCCTCTTAACAACAAGATGATACTGCCGGACAGCCTTAGGGTGCTGATCTGCGAGGACGGAAGGATCAGCGCACTTCCCGAGCTTCCTGAAGGGCTGGAGATCCTGGATTGCTCAGACAACAATATCAACATCCTGAATATCCTCCCTGCCGCGATGACCAAGCTGGACTGCTCCAACAACCATCTCAGAACGGTTAAATTTGCCTCAACCGAAAACCTGATCTTTGTTGATGTTTCGGGAAACAAGATATCCAACAAAAAGGATGTGGATATCGGCGATAATGCGTGGGATGAGGAAAACTTCATTTTCGGGAAACATGAGAGGGATAAATTCAGCCTTACTACCGATTCTCTTAAAAATACAGACACCGCCGCTCCCCAGAACATTCAGGAAAGCGTACAGCAGGTCGCTGAAAGCAGTGATCTGAAGGGTGCTCTTGAGAACGATGAAACGGCAGTTGAGACCCTGAAGGCTCTTGAGAATGCGGCGGGAGAGCCCGCAAAAGTTGAGGTGGATGCGAAGGCTCCTGTCACCAATGCGTCCGTCATCGGCGGAGAATTGAACGACCGCTCCGATCCCGGCAAAGCCATTACCCTCCAGATCGCCGAGCCTTCCGACCCGGATAAGCCTATGGAGGCGATATACGAAAAGCCCGTGAGCTTCTCCATGACCCTTGATAACGCGGAGCTGTCTGAGGACGGCACATTGAAGGTCCCGGTAGTGGTAACGCTCCCGGTCCCTGAGAATATGAATCCCGACATCGTGGTCATACTCCACTATCATGAGGACGGAAGCAAAGAAAGGATCGAGCCGATCGTCACCTGCGAAAACGGGAAATACTTCGTTACCGTTGTGCTTGACAGCTTTTCGGATTTTGCGATCGCGGAATATCATGAGCACAAATGGGTGGAAGCAAGCTGCACAGAGCCGCGCCACTGCGCGATATGCGGTGAAAAGGACAGAACTGTCCTTGCGGCCCATGTACCTGCCGATGATCCGAGCGTTCCTAATTCCTGCACCGCTACCGGCTACACAGGCGGCAAGCATTGCATCGAGTGCGGAGCGGTATTGGAGCTTCAGAAGCCTATTGCCCCGTGCCACACTGAGGTGATCGATGAAGCGCTTGCGCCGAGCTGCACAGTTGCAGGTCATACGGAGGGTATCCATTGCTCGGCCTGCAAAGCTGTCCTGTGCGCTCAGGAGGAGATACCGGCACTGGGTCATACGGAGGTCATAGACAAGGG
>JAZUJF010000191.1:0-20436 GCA_045642585.1 Candidatus Limivicinus sp. | reverse complement strand
AGGCACCCGCAGACCCTGTCGCAACCTTCTACGCATAATACAAACATTATTAACGGCGCTGACCGCGAATTGAGGTCAGCGCCGATTATTATGCTCTTAGGGAAACGCTGAATAATTCACTTTCGGCATCTGCCGGAAAATTAGTGCTCCCCTCTGTGTAAGTTCGCGGAAGCCAAATCAAAGATTTGGACGCTCACTTATGATTTAGTCACTTTTTCTTGCAATACACAAAGTATTTCTGCAAAAAAGTGCCGTCATCAGAACCCGAATTTTCTCAGCATCTGCTCTCACCGAATTATTCAGCGCTTCCTTAGCTCTATTCCCGCCTCTTCAAAGGCGGCCCTGACCCGTTTCGCGTACTGCTTCACGCCCTCGGGTGCGTTTTCTTCGGGCATGATGAAGCGAAATCGCTTTCCCAGATAGCGCTCCCCTGTGAGTATATCGTACAAAGCGTCCAGATTCTCGCCCCAATCCTCCTGCCAGAGCATACGGGAGCGCAGAACGGCATAGATGTCTCCCCTGTCCTCACACCGTGACAGATCAAGGGTCGTCTCCGGGAAAAGCTCGTTGAGGAGCCCCAGACAGCCCTCGTTCACATCCCGCCAGGTGGCATCAAAATCCCGGCTGTACCATGGGTCCGTAACGGACTGACCGGGTTTTCCCGCATACTCCATCAGCATATGGCATTTGTCCTCGGGGTCATCCCCCACCCTGCCGGCCATATTCCACAGGTTTTCCTCATCCATGTAGATGATGAGGTCAAAGCGGGCATAGTCCTCATAGGTCATGCGGCGGGCAGCTTTGCCGGAGCAGTCAATGCCATGCAGCGCCAGCAGCTTCCTGACAGGGGGATAGACAGGATTTCCCAGCTCCTCGGAGGAGGTTGCCGCAGACTCGATATACAGTTCCCTTTCGAGCCCCGCTCTGCGTGCCATATCCTTCAGCACGAATACCGCCATAGGGGGGCGGCAGGTGTTGCCGTGGGACATAAATCATATCTTAATGATTTCTGTATAACTCCTCAAATGCCGTGTTCTGCACCGATTTGCACCGATATACGGCATCATTTTTCTTGTGTATTTTCTGTTTTTCTGTCACAGTTTTGCCGTAACCGGGCAAAATAGTGCAAGTTGAAGCAGGCTGTAGTAGTAGAACCGTAGTAAACAGGGGGTGCAAATACTACTGTTAATATCTGTACGACCATTAAAAATTATATTTATACATAGTTCGAATTTTGGTGAAAATATTTTTCCCTGCAAGTTCATCAAGAAGCCTAGATACATCGTCCTTTTTTATAGTGCACTTACCTTCAACACGGTATTTACACTCGAAGTTATGGTGGACACACTCCCCTTTCAAATGTTCAACTATGGTGGAATCGATAATATGTGATTTTTTTTGCATAGCCTCCATTATCATACATTTCTCAGCTTCTTCTGCCGAAATTTTTACAATTGCTTGTCCATTTACTCCCATGATAGCAAGCGCAGCAGAGGCAAAGCCTAATGTCAGGTTAATGTCTAGCAAAAGTGCAATGCCCACAAGAGTTAGCGCTTTAATGTTAATATTATAATTCCATTCCTCACGCATAAGGTGAATCACCTTATTACCGCCACCACCGATGGCCTCTACTTCAACACTTAAGATTTCATCTGTATCAATTAGTTCCCTATAATGAATAGCATTCCATGAAAACTTTTCAGCATCATCCTTATCCATTATTGTTTCTAATAGTAGAACTAATTCTTCACGATTACCGCAAAATCTAAAACGCTGAGGGCAATAAACTTCTTTTTCGTCCAACACCTTTAGTTCAGGATTCTCCAAAAGAGTTCTTTTGTATCTATTAAGTGCAAACCAAAGCTGCTCGTTATATTGAATTAATTCCATGAAAGCGGTAGGGTCAGCGCTTTCTATGTCTAATAGTTTATCTACATCTAATGAATTATCTTCTTCAAACCTAAGTATTCTCGAAACCTCATTAACTGTTCGCTCATACTCTTGTTTATTTCCTTTTGACCTAACATAAGCTAAATAATTCTTATATCTCATACAGAAAGTCCTACCTTTCATAAAAGAATCTTACCTTTTATTTTACCACATCCGTCAATATCTCGCCACAGCAAAACGCCCTGCCAACCACACAGTCAGCAGAGCGTCCTCTGATTTTCTTCCATATTAAATTGCCCGGAACACCTTCTGAGTGACTGGCTTCTCGCCTGTGGTCTTGTTCAATTCCGCTCTCGCAGCGTTCAGTTCCTCCATGCGAATCATCTCTTCCTTGGCATCTTCCAAGCCGAGGTGAGTATAGGTGTTCAGCGTGACCCCAATGTCCGAATGCCCCATAAAAAACTAAGCTGGCCAATACCCTCAACAGCGTCAATCGCTCCAGAACCACCGACAAGACCGTCAAAAAATATCTGGACGCTCTGGAGGATGCATTTCTGTTCAGGAAGGCTGTCAGATATGATGTGAAGGGCAAAGCCTATCTTGACAGCCCGGTAAAGTATTACGCCACCGATCTGGGGCTTCGCAATGCGCGGCTGAATTTCCGTCAGGTCGAGGAGACTCATCTGATGGAAAGCGCCATATACAACGAGCTTGTTCGCCGGGGCTATTCTGTGGATGTGGGCGTGGTGCTATTCTCTGAAGCCGTTGACGGGAAAAAGTCCGAGTGTCAGCACGAGATCGATTTCATCGTCAATGCCGGCAGACAGAAGGTCTATATCCAGTCGGCATTCAGCGTTCCGGATGAGATCAAGCACCGCCAGGAAGTGAAGTCCCTTATGAAGGTCAGGGATTCTTTCCGGAAGGTCGTTGTGTTGGGCGGCAGTCAGAAGCTGCGCTATGACGACAATAGTATCGAATATATCGGCATCATTCCATTTCTTCCGGATGAGAGAAGTGTGGAATAACGCGATCGGGACAGAGCGCAATTACGCTTCCTTAACTTCATTCATCAATCATCTTCATCAATCAAGTGTTGATTTTATGATCGATGAAATGCTATAATACCTGCATAAACTTGAAAGTCGGTATATGATTATGAAAAGCCCTCCGTTCACGATCACATCGGACATTCTCAGCCTGACTGCGGAAATCTCCGAGCTGATCGGAAAGCTATCCGTAAGTAATATTGCATCTGAGCCGATACTAAGGCGCACAAACCGCGTCCGCACTATTCAAGGCACCCTTGCGATCGAACAGAATACTCTCAGTACGGAGCAGATCACCGCGGTGCTCAACGGCAAGCATGTAATCGCTCCGCCCCGGGATATTGCGGAGGTCAGAAACGCTTATGCGGTTTATGATGCCATGGCTGAGTTTGACCCGTATTCGTCAGATAGTCTGCTGACGGCTCATGGCGTAATGATGCGGGGGCTTATTGATGAGGCCGGATGTTTTCGTTCCGGTGCTGTGGGCATAGCGGACGCGGAAGGGACTATACTCCATGTGGGAACTCTGCCGCGGTATGTACCCGAGAGCGTAGAAAACCTGCTGAGCTGGGTGAAGGGCAGTCCGCTGCCGATGCTGATAAAGAGCTGTGTATTTCACTATGAGTTTGAGCTTATCCATCCCTTTGCCGACGGAAACGGAAGGCTCGGTCGATTCTGGCACACGCTTTTGCTGTCAACATGGAAGCCTCTTTTTGCATGGCTCCCTGTTGAATCGATAGTTCACAGCAGGCAGAGCGAGTATTACAGCGCGATCAACATCTCAAATGACAGCGGCGAATCCACGGCCTTTATTGAATTCATGCTCTCGGCCATCAAGGCCGCCGCGCTTGAGGCCGCCGATTCCACTGTGCCGGTCAAATCAGACGCCGAACAGAAAGCAGGACTGCGCCGGGACTTCGTGATGAATTACCTGAATGAGCATACGCATATCATGAACGCCGATGTATGTCTGGGTCTCGGTGTATCATCGGCAACGGCCAACCGCCTGTTGGCTGAGCTATGGCACAGCGGTGCACTTGAGCGCGTCCGGATCGGGAAATATTGGGGATACCGGCTAAGCGAAAGGAAGTAATCGAGCTGTGAGGCATTGACGCTTCACGGCTCGATTTCTTCGTCATACTGTGGCTCAAAATCAAAAGCTTATATATAGGGCAACACCGCATAATACGCCGATCCTTGTCCTCCTGTTGAGGATCACTTTTTGAACAGGCTGATTATTGCAATGAGCATGACGCACAGCAGGATTATATTCAGCACCATGGCCGGCAGGGAGATCATAATGAGGCAGCCGATGACCGAGGTGACTGTTCCTGCGGTAGTCGCGGCAAGGACCGTCTTGCGGTGGTATTTCCCGCTTCTCAGGAATTTCACTCCGCCCACTATGGGGGACAGGCCGCACATAACAAGCAGCAGGGTGAGAGTGCAGACAGGCGACAGTCCCAGCAGGAGAAACAGAGCCGTCAGAGTGGGCTTGCAGGGTATGCCCATCATATTCAGCGCACCGCATATGAGTGAGACAGCGATCGCAATTACAAGTCTCACCCCGCTGATGCCGGATGCGCTGCCGGTAGTGCCGGCGGATACTATCATCTTAACGATCAGCGCCGCCATTGAGAACACAAGAGCAATACCGATTATCTTTTTCGTCTTCCTGCCGTCAATATTCGTCAGAAAGATACCTCCGAACACCGTACCCGCCAGCATACAGGCCGTGCATATAACGAGTGTGGCGGTCTCGATAGGCTCTGCCGTTTTAAGGTATGTAAACGCAATTATCGCCCCCGGCACCACGGCACACAGGTTCACCGTTCCGGGCAGCTTTGAGGCATCGTCGGAGCGGTAGCGGTTGAACATTATGGTGTTCATCAGAAAATCCGAGATGCCCATGGTGGCGATGAAATAGACTATCGCCTCGGTAATAAGCATTGTGGACAGGGGTTTTCCGGCCTCGTCATTGAATTTCTGTTTAAGTATCGTTCTCAGCAGCACCACGGCCCATACAAAGCCCAATGCCAGAAACACATAGCCAAGCGCTTCCTGCATCTGCGTCACCTCTTTATTCTGTGATCATACCGACTATGCTATTTTCAATCTTTTTGATGACGGTATTATACAGCACATTCTGTCGGCACACAATGAGGAAAAATGCTTTATTCCGGCATATTATCAGTATAAAACGCCCCTGTCAGACCGGTCATCGGAGCTGACAGGGGCAGATATTTTTACCGTGGAATTATTCGTTATCACAGACGGCACGGCGTACCTTCAGTACAGACGATGCCGCCACGCTCAGTTCGTCTATGCCGCAGTCCATGAAGAATGGGGTCAGCCTTGTATTTGCGCCGGATTCACCGCATATACCGACCCATATGCCGGCAGCGTGGGCATTGCGGGCAGTGATCTCGATCATGCGAAGAACTGCGGGATCCTCGGAGTTGAAGATATTCTTCACTCTTGCGTTCATTCTGTCGGCGGCCATTGTGTACTGGGTCAGGTCGTTTGTGCCGATGGAGAAGAAGTCCACCTCTTTCGCCAGCTCATCGGACATGATAGCGGCAGCCGGGGTCTCGATCATTATGCCAAGCTGCATATCTTCGCCGATCTTCACGCCCTCCGCTTCAAGCTCTGCCCTGACCGCGGCCACATGCTGCTTTATCTCACGCACCTGCCCCACACCGGTTATCATGGGGAACATGATGCGCAGCCTGCCGTATGAGGAAGCTCTCAGCAGAGCCTTCAGCTGGGTATGGAATATCTCCGGCTGGGCAAGGCAGATGCGGATCGCCCTGTATCCCATAGCGGGGTTCTCTTCATCGGGGATGTTGAAATAAGGTGCCTGCTTATCGCTGCCCAGATCAAGGGTGCGGATGACCACAGGGCAGGGGGCCATAGTCTCAAGGACCTGCTTATATACATTGAACTGGGTCTCCTCGTCCGGGAAGTCGGGGCTGTCCAGATACAGAAATTCGCTCCTGAAAAGACCTATGCCCTCGGCGCCGCTGTCTTTGGCGTTCTTTGCGTCCTCGACGCTGCCTATATTGGCGCACACAAGGCACTTGTGGCCGGACTTTGTAACGGACTCCATATTCTTATATTTGCGCAGCATATTCAGATACTCGGCGTACTCGGCCTTTTTCTGGCGGTATGCGGCGATCTCCTCCTCGGCGGGAGCGACCACGACCGTGCCGGCGCCGCCGTCAATGATGACGGTCCCTGTCTCGGGTATAGCGTCAAAGTCATCACCCATGCCCACAACGCACGGAATACCCATGGACCGGGCAAGAATTGCGGAATGAGAGGTCAGAGAACCCTTCTTTGTGGCATAGCCCACCACGAAGTTCTTATCCAGCTTCACGGTCTGGCTGGGAAGAAGATCCTCCGCCACCACGATGACAGGCTCTGCGGGCATTGCGGAGTCCTCGGATACGCCGGAGAGAATACGGATAACACGGCCTGAGATGTCCAGCACATCCGCGGCGCGGGCACGCATATACGGATCATCCATGCTCTCAAACATATCATGGAGCATACCGGCGGTCTCCTCCACGGCCCACTCTGCGTTGTGGCCTGCGGCGATACCGTCGGCAGTGCCCTCGCAGAAGTCCGGATCCTCCAGCATCATGCGGTGTATATCGAAGATGGCGGCAGTCTCGGGGTCATTCTCGTTGGCCTTCTCAAAAAGAACAGTCAGTTCCTCGATGGCCTTCTGCTGGGCAGCCTCAAAGCGGGCGGTCTCCTGTGCGCTGTCCTGCCCCTCAAGGTGGTTAATAACTATATTCTGCTCATGCAGATGCCATACGCGGGCAATGCTGATGCCCTCAGACGCGCCGACTCCGTTAAGCTTCATTTTAAGATCCTCCTACGGTAGATTATTTATGTTTTTTATGAGAAGAGGCCGACCTGGCCTCTTTGTTTCTGACCGTTATCACCACAGAGAAGACAACGGCGGCCACAGCGAGGAAAATATAGGTGAAATTGCCGCCCACTATCTCATCTCCGGCAAATATCTCATATATGCACAGCGCAACAATAACGGCGCTGACCACATAGCATGAAATAAGTCTGCCGTCGGAAATGGTTCCTCCTGCCTTCCGGTATGGCTTGCTGCGCTCCTCGCGGCGTATGTTGCGCTCAAGGTCTCGGGTAGAGTTTGCCATGTCTGAACCTCCCGTGTCAATTTTTGACGAAATCGTCAGGCCGCTTTCATCGGCGGAAAAAATACTATATACTTATCCCATGGAACTGAAAAACTTTATCATTTACGCCGATATGGACGGCACAATGCTAACCGACTGGGATCTCGGCCCCTATGTTCCGCAGCGGAACATTGAGGCAATAACAAGGCTCATGGCGGAAGGAGGAGCTTTCTCGATCGCCACCGGGCGGCAGTATGCCGACTCAATGTCCTTTTTCCCAAAGCACTTTTTCAACGCCCCCTCCGTTCAGGCAAACGGAGCGGTCATATGGGACTGCCGCCGTGACAGCATAATCAGGCAGACCCCCATCCCCCAAGGCTGCAAGGAGGAGCTGGTGGAATACACCCGCCGTTATCCCAACCTGTGGCTGGCCGCGGCCGACGAAGAGCGGATATACGAGCTGGATTTCCTCGACAGCCGCGACGGAAAGCTGACCGATTCAAAACGCCGTCACACCAGTCTTGAGGACTTTTATTCAAGGGACTTTCTCAAGGCCTGCTTTATTCTCGGCGACCCGGCGGATATGGAGAGGGTCGAGCGAGACTATTCCCGGATGGAATGCTCCCGTGTTCTGAACAGCTCCGTTTCCTCCCCCATATACTTTGAGTGCTACGACAAGTCGGTTGACAAGGGTCTGGGCGTTCTTGAGGCCCGAAGGCTCTCGGGAAACGATGACAGGACGCTCGTGTGTATCGGAGACTATTTTAACGATTTGTCAATGCTGAAGGCGGCGGATATTGCCGTATGTCCCCACAATGCGCCCCGGGAGATAAAGGAGCTGTGTCAGATAGTGACCTGCTCCAACAATGACGGAGCCATCGGCGACCTTATAGAGCGGCTCTCCCGGATGTGATCATTTCTCATCGTCCAGGGCGTCGTAATTGACCCCGTCGCTCTCTTCTTTCTTTTCAACTGTATTTTCAGCGGGAGAAGCATCGCCCTTGCGGTGTCTTCTCCTTTCTTTTTTCTGTCTTTTTTCCTCGGCCTTGTGCTCGCGCATGGCGTCCTTGTCATACTTCCACCTTTCGACAGTGGCTTCAAAGTCAAGACCAAGGAGCTTGGCAAGCTCCATTGCCGCGGGCTCTGCCATCACACCCTCATGGGCGGTGAACATGGTGGGCACGGTGCACACAGTCTCCCCCTGCGAGTCGCAGAATACGATAGAGCGGGAACGGAGCAGCCCGCTGCTGACAGGTACGGTCTTAACAAGGACGGCTCCGGAATAGTCCACAGTATCGGAAACCAGACCGTGGATCCTGAGGTGACTCTCCCCGTCGATCTCCACGGCGGCTTTTATGGATGCGGCAAGATATACTGCCGCGAGGGCCACGGCAAAGAGCGAGCACAGAGATACAAGCACAAAGTAGCCGATGCCTCCCGGCAGAGAACACATTATAACGATTACCAGCAGAGCAATTATTGCCGCAAGTCCCCAGGCACTTTTTCGCTCGGACGGAGATGAAAGTCGGATCGTTCTCATGCTTACCTCCCTGTTTTTTTCTTAACGCTAATATACATTATAATTAGAATTAAAGCATAATTATCATTATAAATTATAAGTGGCGCAAAAAATTAAATCAAGGGCATTATTCCGGAATAGCAACAGATAATTTGACGAGTTCCGTCAATTTTTAACAAACGAAGCGCAAAATATCGACAAGTATATGTGAATGTTGTATTTTTAGGCTAAGTGTTTCTTAACATTCTATTCATAAAGGAGGTTCAGCGAATATGGCAAGCAATTTCCTCAGAATTGATGACAGACTGATCCACGGCCAGATCGTCACCGCATGGTGCGGCTTCTGGAAGATCGGCGAGATCGTTGCGATCGACGACAAGCTGGCATCCAATCCCACCCTGCAGAAGATCATGCTCATGGGCATCCCCGCCACCTACAAAGCACATGTTGTTACCGTGGCAGAGGCAAAGGAGCTCTTCAAGGAAGAGAGTTCAAAAAACCGTCTCTTCGTGACCCGCTTCCCCATGGATCTGCAGAATTTCCGCGAAGAGCTGAAGCAGTGCGAGACGGTGGTCATCGGCAATGCGGCAAAGCGTCCCGACACTAAGTACAATCTGACAAAGGGCGGCGGAAGCGTGTTCTTTGCATCGGACGAGGATGTGGCTCTGTTTGATGACATTGAGAAGGACGGCGTAAAGCTTATCTATCAGACCGTGCCCAAGTCCCCGGTCAAAACCTGGAGCGAGATGAGAAAGCTCGTCAAATAATCGGCTATTATTGGGTTCAGACCCATCAATAGATATATTATTAAGGAGGCAAAAATCGTATGAGCACTATCCAAGTGATCCTGATTGCCCTGTTCTGCTATCTGGGCGCAATCGGATCTATCGTCGGCAACACCATCGGCTGGTATTGCCTGGGCAGACCTCTCGTAGCATCCTTCGTCGTCGGCATTATCATGGGCGATGTACAGACTGCTATGATCGTCGGTATTCCTCTCCAGATCGCATATCTGGCAAATGTCACTCCCGGCGGCGCTGTCGCATGGGACCTCTCCTACGCAACCTACATCGGCACCGCAATGGCTATTGCCATGAAGGGCACTGTCTCTGACAACGGCGCTCTCATCGGTCTGGCATTCGCAGGCGCAGGCATCGGCGGCGTGGTCGGCGGCACCATGTGGAACGTCCACTATGCACTTGATGTTTTCGTAAACCGTTGGGCAAACAAGGTTGCCGAGTCCGGCGACTGCAAGAAGATGTGGATGCCCAACATCATCGGCGGTCAGGTGATCGGCTTCCTCTGCCGTTTCGTCCCCGCTGTCATCGTCCTCACTGCTATCAATGCAGGTGCTGAGGCAGGCATCGCCATCCCCGGCTGGTTCACCACCACCATCACCACCTTCGGCAGCATGATGGCTGCTCTCGGTATGGGCATCATCCTCGCTTTCCTGGTCAAGAAGCCTGTTCACTGGGCCATCTTCCTCTTCGGCTTTGTTCTGGCTACCTATCTTGGCCTGTCCACTATGGCTGTTGCCGTTGTCGCAACTCTGGTGGCCGTTATCTACTACTCCATCCTTGACAATAAGGAGGTTGCATAATCATGGCTAAGACTGTATCTGCTAAGACTTTAAAGAAGTCCTTTAACAACTGGTTCTTCTGGAACGGCTGCTCTCAGCAGGCTGAGACCATGCTGGGCATGGCATTCGGCCAGTCCATGGCTCCTGTCATCGATGAGCTGTATGACACCAAGGAAGCCAAGGCCGAGGGTCTGCAGCGCCACATCACCCTGTTCAACACCGAGTCTCAGGTCGGCTCCGTCTGCAACGGTATCTGCATCGGTATGGAAGAACAGCTGGCAAACGGTGTCGGTACTGCCGAGACCATTCAGGACGCAAAGGTCGCCCTCATAGGACCCACCTCCGCGATCGGTGACTCTCTGTGGGTCGCCACCATTATCCCCCTGCTGCTCACCATCTGCCTGTCCCTTGCTCAGAGCGTTGTCAGCGCTCCCTGGATCGGCTCTGTTGTTTACATGGTCGTTTATCCTCTCGGCACCTACCTGCTGAGCTGGACCCTCTTCAAGCTGGGCTACAAGGCAGGTCTTGAAGGCGTACAGCGCTTCATGGTCTCCGGCCAGCTGGATAAGATCATCTCCGCTGTCACTGTTCTGGGTCTGATCGTTGTCGGCGCTCTGACCGCATCCTTTGTCAGCTGCAGCCTCAACATCGACATCAAGGCCGCAACTCAGGTCTTCGATGAGGCTTCCAAGACATATGTTGACGGCACTATCTCCGTCTTCAATCTCGACAACCTGCTCAACGCAGTGTTCCCCAGCATCGTTCCTCTGGGACTGACTCTCTTCGTGTACAACCTCTATGCAAAGAAGAACTGGTCTCCTCTGGCTATCATGGGTATCATTCTTGTCCTCGCCATCGCTCTGACCGCTATCGGCTTCATTCCCGGCGTTGGCGTCTACGCTTGATATAATTAACTAATCATAGGAGGACCCCTTACAATGGCAAATCTCGAGTACATTTCCAAGGTTTCCGGTGTTATCGAAAAGATCGACGCCGAGCAGGCCGCCAACATTAAGAAGGCCGCCCAGCTCTGCGCTGAAGCAATAAACTCCGGCAAGATGGTTCACCTCTTCGGAAGCGGCCATTCCGTGCTGCCCGTTCAGGATGTATTTCCCCGTTATGGCGGTGTCGTGGGCTGGCATCCCTGCATGGACCCCCGTCTCATGTGGAACAATGTCATCGGCCCCGGCGGTGCAAGAGAGCTTCTGTGGATCGAGCGTCAGGAAGGCTACATCAAGAACTTCCTGCAGAGCTATAACTTCCAGGAAGGCGAAGTCATGATCGTCTTCTCCCACGGCGGAAACAATGCCGCTCCCATTGAGTGCGCAATGTACGCCAAGGAGCGCGGTCTGAAGGTCATCGCCGTCACCTCTGGCGACAACTACAAGGTTGCAAAGCCCAACCACTCCAGCGGCATGAAGCTGGGTGATGTGGCCGATATCATGATCGACAACTGCTGCCCCCTTGAGGACGCTCTTGTCGCCATCCCCGGCTACTACCAGAAGGTCGGCGCTTCCTCCACCGTTGCAGTTATCACCATTGCCCAGTCTATCGCATCCGAGACGGCTCTTCTCCTTGAGAAGATGGGTCACAAGATGTACATCTTCGTGTCTCCCAATGTGGTCGAGATCCCCAAGGAGTATATGCACGAGGTGTATGCCGAGTACCGCAAGGTCGTCTTCCAGAACTCCAATATGTAAAAAGCTGTTTCTGCCTTCTGCCTGATCAGGCAGAAGGCAGATTCAAATGTGGAGAAAAGAAGCCGCCTTGACTATCGGCTTCTTTTTCATTATAATAACGAAAAACACCAAATTTGCTGAATTTTGATTGAAATAATTGATTTATCCACGATAATAACAAGAAGAAAACAGTAAAACCTAAATGCGGAAAAACAGGAGTATGCCATGACAAAAGTTATAATTCTTGGCCACGGCGGCTACGGCTCCGCCATGAGGCGAAATCTCTCCATGCTCATAGGCGAGCTTGAAGACTATTCTTATATTGATTTCAATGAGCAGGATGATCTCTCCGTGCTTCAGGAGAAGATCGCCGATGCTCTTTCCAAGGCAGAAGGTCAGGATGTACTGTTCTGCTGTGATGTGGCAGGCGGTTCCCCCTTCCGTGAGGCCGCCACTGTCTGCGCAGAGCATCCCAACTACTGCTGCGTGGCGGGCGTGAATACCTCTGCCTATACAGAGATCTCCTTCAACCTTGAGCTGTCCGCCTCCGAGCTTGCGGATATGGCTCTTGAGGTCGCAAAATCCACCATGATCCGCTTCCCCGAAGCAGAGTAAGCAATGGACTATCCTTCTTTCAGACAGTGGGCCATAGACAACTGGTATCTGCTGCCCGTATTTCTGGGAATGGCAGTTATCGTCTTTGTGCTGCTGAGGGTCCAGAGTTCCCTCCGTGACAGGTCAGCCGCCGAGATAGAGCGGCTGCTTGTGACAGACCCGGCCTTATGCGCGGAGCGGCTGGAGAACAACAGACTGTTCAGGACCGTTTTCCGCAAGCCCGTCATTGAGCTGTGGAAGCTGCAGGCTTATATGCAGCTTGGTCAGGACGACAAGATCGAAAGGACTCTGCAAAGTCTCCGGGATATGAAGCTTGAGCCCCGGGATAAGATAGAATTCTATCAGCAGAGCCTATCCTACTACGCCGTTACGGGAAACAGCGAAGAGGCTCTTGCCGCAAGAGACGCCCTCCGGCATTTTATATTCAAGGCCAAGGCTCAGGATACAGAGCCCTATTCATCCATGCTCGAAGAGGCGGACATCATTGTGGGCGTCTATATCGAGCATAACACAGCCCTTATCAAGAAGCTTATCGGCAAGGCCGAGCATACAAAAAATGACATTTCCCGCGGCGTCATCCAGTACCGTATAGCAAAGCTTGCATATTATAAAGGCGACGAAAAGCTTCTGGGGACATATCTGAGCCGTGCGGGTAAGAACCTGAAGGGCACCGCATATGAAGAAATAATAGAAAAAGCAAAAACAGACCCCTCTATTCTTGAGATCAAATAGTATATAAAGGAGCATAGACATGGTTTCTTTTGACTACACAATTCACGACGCAATGGGACTTCACGCCCGCCCTGTGGGACTGGTAGTAAAGGCCGTCAACCCCTATAAGGCAGCAAAGATCACCATCTCCCACGGTGACAAGAGCGCCGACGCAAAGCGTATGTTTGCCATTATGGCGCTGCAGGTAAAGCAGGGCGAGACCATTACCGTCTCTGTGGAGGGCGAGCAGGAGCAGGAGATCGCCGACACCATTCTCGGCATCTTCAAGGACGAGAAGCTCTGATGGGAGACACGAGCCACAGCACCGGTCTGCTGGCCAAAATGCGCCAGGTCAAGGACCTCTCCCCTTCCGAAAGACATATCGTCGATTTCATTTTCTCCAACATTCAGGATGTGTCCAACATGGGCATAGTGGAGCTGGGTGACAAGACCTTCACCTCCACTACCACCGTGAAGAGACTGTGCCACAAGTTGGGGATAGACAGCTATACGGATTTTCGCCTTGCGCTCTCCTCTGAGATCGCGGGCTATATGCGCCTGAACATTCTGGAGGGCGCACAGAATCCGATCGACAGGTATGACACGGTCTTTGACATCATAAATAAGGTCTCCGACCAGAATGCCAAGTCCATCATCGACACCAGCTCTCTCAATCCCCCGGATACGATTTCCGATATTATCAGTCTCATGGGCAGCGCTCAGCGTATCGACTTCTACGGCGTCGGGCCCTCTAATGTGGTGGCTGTGGACGCCCAGATAAAGTGTATGCGTCTGGGTATTCCCTCCTCTGCCTGCGCCGACCGGATCTCCATGATAATCAACGCCAGAAATTCCCGCGAGGGAACTCTGGCCTTCCTGATCTCCTACACCGGCGAGACCGACGACATCATCGAGGTGGCAAACCAGCTGGAGGTCAACAATGTTACCTCTGTGTCCCTCACCTCTCTGCGTGACTGCAGGCTGAGCAAAGCCTGCACCTATCAGCTCTATGTTCAGGCAAGTGAGTCGTGGGACAGACTCGGCGGAATGTCCAGCCGCATATCCACCCTTAACATGATAGATGTGCTCTTCACCGCCCTCATAAACACCGATTATGAGAAGTACATGAATATCATGAAGTACACAAATGTGCCCAACCACAGAAAGGATCTGAATGACTGACGAAGAGATCGTCTCTCTGTACGGTGCCGACGGCAGAGAGATGAAATTCAAAAAGGTTGCCTCCGTACCCATGGACGGAAGGATATATGTTGTACTGGCCCCCGTGGAGGCAATACCCGGGATGAACGATAATCAGGCTCTTGTCTTTGAGGTGAAGGAGCTGGAGGACGGCAGGGCCGCTCTGAATATCGTCACCGACCCGGCCACCGTATATCAGGTCTATGAGACCTACGGTGAGATCACCCTGCGAGAGACCGAGGAAAAAGCGCGCAAAAAGGATCTTCCGTATTGACAATAGCATGACCGCGTCTGAGGCAACACCGCATTACGCGGTGTTGCCCTGATATTTTTTCTGTTTTTATTTTTCCGAATATGTGGTATGCTGTAAATACGCATACATAAACACAGAAAGGTTGTGGTTTTATGGCCGGCGGAATGGGCCGAAATTCTCTCGGACCCCGGGGTTTTCTCACAGATGACGAAAAGCAGAATATGCCAACGGTCTCAAAGGGGCTGATACTGCGTATTCTGTCATACATGAAGCCCTACTGGATCCAGTTCCTGCTTGTGTTCGTTACGATAATCGTATCTGCTACACTGGGACTGCTGCCCTCTATTATTACGGGGCGCATCGTTGACGAGGCGCTGGTCGGCAAAGACATGGCTCTGCTGATAAAGCTGCTGATAATGGCTTTTGTGACTCTGACCGCATCTCAGGTCATAGGCGTTCTGGAGAGCTACATAAACGCCTGGATCTCCCAGCGGATAATCTTCGATATGAAGAACCAGATGTATGACCATCTGCAGCATATGCCTCATTCCTTTTTTACCACCGAAAAGCAGGGCGATATAATCACCCGCATGGATACCGATATTTCCGGTGTGAGCACTGTCATTTCCGGTACTCTTTCCAGCATCGTCAGCAATATTGCCACCGTGGTCACGACGCTGACGGCTCTTCTGACAATGAACTGGAAGCTGGCTATTGTGGGCATCGTGGTCATTCCTCTTCTGATACTGCCCACGCGGAATGTGGGCCGCACCCGCTGGCAGCTTCTCAGCGAGGGTCAGGCCAAGCGGGACGAAATGAACCAGCTGATAAACGAGACTCTTTCCGTCAGCGGCTCGCTGCTTGTAAAGCTGTTCACAAGAGAGGATAAGGAGTACGATCGCTTCGTTAAGGTCAACGAGGAGGTCACCCGGTTTTCCCTCAAGGAACAGCGCAGCGGCAAATGGTTTCGGGTGCTGATGGGTCTTTTCACCCAGGTAGGCCCTCTGCTCATATACTTTGCCGGCGGCTGGCTCATTATTTCAGGAGCTGACGATACGCTCTCCGTCGGTACTATCACCGCTACCGTCGCACTCATCAACAGGCTGTACCGCCCGGTGGAATCGCTTCTGAACATTCAGGTGGACTTCACCCGGTCTCTGGCCCTGTTCACAAGAATTTTCGACTATTTTGACAAGGAAAACGCCATAGTTTCTCCCGAAAACGGCGCCAGACCCTCATTGGATGAGCACTCCGAAATAAGCTTTGAGCATGTGAGCTTTCAATATCTGCCCGAGCGTCCCCTGCTCACGGATATTGATTTCACCGTTCCCAGCGGGAAGATGTATGCCATTGTGGGCCCGTCCGGCTCCGGCAAATCCACCGTGGTAAACCTCATCCCCCGTCTCTATGATGTCTGCGGCGGATGCGTGAAGGTAAACGATATTGATGTGCGTGATTTCGACCTGAAATTTCTGCGCAGCAACATCGGCGTTGTGACGCAGGAGACATACCTGTTTAACGGCACGATCTATGAAAATCTCCTCTATGCAAAGGACAATGCCACCCGTGAAGAGGTAGAGGAGGCCTGCCGCATAGCAAACATCCACGACTTTATTGTTGCTCAGCCCGACGGTTACGATACCGTTGTGGGAAACCGTGGTCTGAAGCTGTCGGGCGGAGAGAAGCAGAGGCTGTCCATAGCCCGTGTGCTCCTGAAGGATCCCAACATCCTTATTCTGGACGAGGCCACCTCCGCTCTGGATTCCATCTCCGAGAACTCCATTCAGGAGGCTCTGGAGCACATGATGGCCGGGCGCACGAGTATTGTCATCGCCCACCGGCTGTCCACTATTCTCAAGGCCGACTGTATTCTGGTCGTGAAGGATGGCGTTATTGCCGAGAAGGGTACTCACGATGAGCTTCTGGAAAAGGACGGGATATACCGTGAGCTCTATGAGACCCAGTTCCGCCGTATTCTTGAGTATGAGGCAGAGCACGAAGAGAAATAACCGAAAAAATAACCGTGGTCGATTTTGGCCACGGTTATTGTCGTATATACAGGTTTACGGTTCCTTAGATTTTATCTCTGGACTCTGCCGGAGGCGTTGCCTGCCGCCAGTGCCTCGACCTCGGCAATGCTCATCATGTTGAAGTCATGCTCCACAGAGTGCTTCAGGCAGGACGCGGCAACCGCAAAGTCGATGGTCTGCTGGTCATCCTTACCGTTGAGCATACTGTAGATCAGGCCGCCGCCGAAGCTGTCGCCGCCGCCAACACGGTCAACGATATGGATATGGTAGGTGGTGGAGAATTTGGCACTGTCGGATGCCGCATCGTAGAGCATTCCGGCCCAGTCATTATCGAACGCGGAGTGGGAGGAACGAAGGGTGATAGCGACCTTCCTGCAGCCGAAGCGCTGTGCTATCTGGCGGGCAACGGAGATGTAGCCGTCATGGTTGAGCTTACCGGAGTCTATATCGGTGCCCTCTGCCTCAATGCCGAACACATCCTTTGCGTCCTCTTCGTTTGCAATGCACACATCAACATAGGGTACCAGCTTTGCCATGCACTCGCCTGCCTCGGCCCGTGTCCACAGCTTCTTGCGGTAGTTCAGGTCGCAGGAAACAGTCATGCCCCGTGCCTTTGCCGCCTTGCAGGCCTCAAGGCAGATCTCGGGCAGCTCGCCGCCCAGTGCCGGGGTGATGCCGGTCCAGTGGAACCAATCGGCGCCGTCAAAGATCATATCCCAGTCGAAGTCCTCTTTCTTTGCCAGAGCGATGGAAGATCCGGCTCTGTCGTAGACGACCTTGGAAGCGCGCTGAGAAGCGCCCTTCTCGCAGAAGTATATGCCCAGACGGGGGCCGCCGCGGACGATGAATCTGGTGTCAACGCCGAAACGGCGCAGCTCATTGATGGCGCACTGGCCGATCTCGTGAGCGGGGACCTTGGTAACATATGCCGCGTCGATACCGTAGTTTGCCAGAGAAACCGCAACATTGGCCTCGCCGCCGGCATAGGTAGCCTCAAACCTGTCTGCCTGAACAAAGCGAAGGTATCCTTCGGGATTCAGGCGCATCATGACCTCGCCGAATGTAATAACTTTTGCCATATTAAATATCCTCCCTGCGGTGATCCGCATTATTTTTTCCGAGTTATCGTATACATTATACCACACGATTTCTCCCCGGTAAAGCTTGTTTTATTGATCTATGCGCTGTTTTTATGCACTTTTTAACGGGTGTTTTTTGTTGACTTTTATCCTGGAGGGATACTATAATCGGCCTATGCTATTCCCTGTGCGAGGTGATATAAATGGCAAAATACTTTACTCTCAGCTTCGATGACGGCGTGGAGCAGGATAAGGTGATAATATCCCTGCTTCGCAAATATGATATTCCGGCCACCTTCAACCTGAACTCGGGGCTTTTCGGCGATCGCAGATACCTTGAATACCGGGGATGCGAAAGCATCCGGGTACACGGCACTTTTCCCGCCGATACAGGCAAAAACTGCGATATTCTGCCAATTATTCGCATAGGCAGGGCCGAGATAGCGCAGGTCTACCGCGGCTTTGAGATCGCCGTTCACTCCGTCTCTCATGCCGACCTCACTGTGCTTTCCGACGATGAGCTGAGATATGAGCTTCTGCAGGACAGAGCCGCGCTCCGGGAAATATCGGGCAGTCCTGTCGTCGGCTGCGCCCTGCCTTACGGTCGAAACAGCGATTCTGTTGACAGATTTCTTTCGGAAAACGGTTTCCTATATTCTCGCGGAGTTTCCGTCAATACGGCACAGGGCGAAGACAAATTCACGCCTCCGGCCTGTCCCTTCAATTTCACCCCCACCTGTCATATGACAGATGAGAATATTGAGGAGCTTTTCGATGAGTTTATCGCCTGCGACGGCTCAGGCCGTGATCTGATGTTCTATATGTGGGGCCACGGCTATGAGATAGATTTTCAGGACATGAGGAAGCGGCATTTTCTCGATAGCTTTGAACGGATGCTGTCAAAGGCTAAAAGCACCCCTGATATTATCCTCTGCACAAACGCCCGGATGTTCAGGGCTCTGGGCTCATACTGATCTTATCAGAACAGGCCGTGGATTACTCCGTTTTCGTCCACATCTATTTTTTCCGCCGCCGGGACTTTGGGCAGTCCGGGCATTGTCATTATATCGCCTGTCAGGGCTACGATAAAGCCCGCACCGGCGCAGACCTTCAGATTTCGCACTGTGACGGTAAAGTTCTTTGGCGCTCCAAGCTTCGCCGGGTCATCGGAGAATGAGTACTGGGTCTTTGCCATGCAGATAGGGAGCTTATCAAAACCCAGCTCGGTGAGTGTTTTCACCTGCTTCACGGCATTCCCCACCAGCTGAACGCCGTCGGCATGGTAGATCTTCCGACATATCGCGTCAAGCTTCTCCTCGATGGACATATCCAGCTCATAGCTCTGGCGGAAATCATTGTCCGCTTCGCACAGGCGCACTACCTCCTCGGCCAGCGCCATGCCGCCCTCGCCGCCCTTGGCCCATACCTCGCTGAGTGCCACATTTACGCCCAGCTCACCGCAGCGCTTCTCCACAAGGCGCAGCTCTGCCTCTGTATCGGTGGGGAAGGCGTTTATCGCCACCACACAGGGCAGGCCGAACACATCGCGGATATTGTTCACATGCTGAAGCAGATTAGGCAGACCCTTCTCCAGCGCTTCGAGATTTTCGCTGTTAAGCTCGTTCTTCGGAACGCCGCCGTGGTATTTCAGCGCCCGGACAGTGGCAACGATGACCACCGCCGACGGCCTGAGTCCTGCCATACGGCACTTGATATCAAGGAACTTTTCCGCTCCAAGGTCGGCGGCAAAGCCGGCCTCCGTGACCACATAGTCTGCCAGCTTAAGAGCCATTCGGGTGGCGGTAACGGAGTTGCAGCCATGAGCAATATTTGCAAAAGGACCGCCGTGAATAAAGGCGGGAGTTCCCTCGAGAGTCTGGACAAGATTGGGCTTGAGCGCATCCTTCAGAAGCGCCGCCATAGCGCCCTCGGCCTTCAGGTCGTGAGCCGTGACAGGTCTCCCGTCGAAGGTATAGGCGACGATAATGCTGCCCAGGCGCTTTTTCAGATCAGGAATATCTGAGGCGAGGCACAGCACAGCCATGACCTCGGAGGCCACGGTGATATCAAATCCGTCCTCACGGGGGCAGCCGTGAGCCTTTCCCCCCAGACCGTCCACGATATTTCTGAGCTGGCGGTCATTCATATCCACCGCCCTGCGCCATGTGATCTGCTTTGGGTCAATTCCGAGACTGTTGCCCTGCTGGATATGGTTGTCCAGCATAGCGGCAAGAAGGTTGTTTGCGGCGCCTATGGCATGGAAGTCCCCGGTAAAGTGGAGATTGATGTCCTCCATAGGCACGACCTGGGCGTATCCGCCCCCGGCGGCGCCGCCCTTGACGCCGAATACCGGGCCCAAAGAGGGCTCCCGCAGAGCGGCGATGGATTTTTTGCCGATCTTACGCAGTCCGTCGGTGAGACCCACGCTGGTGGTAGTCTTCCCCTCTCCGGCAGGGGTGGGGGTGATGGCGGTAACAAGGATGAGCTTCCCGTCCGGTCTGTCAGCCATATCCCTCAGGAGCCGATAGTCCACCTTCGCCTTATAGTTTCCGTACAGCTCCAGATAATCGTCCGGGACTCCGGCAGCGGCGGCGACCTGCGTTATTTTCTGCATTTTACATGCCTGAGCTATTTCAATATCCGATTTTACAGCCATTTCTGTTCCTCCTATTGGGAAA
>JAZUJF010000190.1:0-8613 GCA_045642585.1 Candidatus Limivicinus sp. | reverse complement strand
ATAATACCACACAATATTTTCAAATGCAATTTCAATATATAAAAATAAGAAAAAAATTCCGCGATTTTTGCCGCGATCGGAGATGTATCCTTGTAATCGGGCCCTTATGCGGCTATAATACTCCCGACCGGTTTCCACACCCGGTCCAACCCCGCTCTATTGTCGGGCTGTGCGGTGCTCAGTGCCGCATTATGCGGTGTTGCCCTAAATACCAAAATGGAGGCATGATGTCATGTCTGATTCCCGCAGGGTCGTCTTTCGTATCTGCGCCTGTGCCCTTGTGGCGGCACTCTACGCCGCTCTCACCGTTATACTCGCCCCGTTCAGCTACGGTCCCATACAGTGCAGGGTATCCGAGGTGCTGTGTATTCTGCCGTACTTTGCCCCTGTTACCTGCTGGGGGCTGACTCTGGGCTGTCTTCTCTCAAATCTTCTGACCGGCAGCGTCCCCGATGTTGTCTTCGGCTCTCTTGCGACCCTTCTGGCGGCACTGTGCACCGCCTTTTTCGGGAAGCGGCGGCACACGGTTGGCAATTCTGTCCTCGCCTGTCTGATGCCGGTTATCTTCAACGGTCTCATTGTCGGCGCAATAATAACCTATGCTTACGCGGGTCTGCATACCCCGGAGAGTCTTGGCGCGTATCTCACAGCCTGCGGGTGGGTCGCCCTAGGCGAGGCGGCGGTGATGCTTCTGCCCGGCATGGCGGCCATAAGGCTCCTGCCCCGATACAGATTTTTCACAGAGCTTATCGACAGGCTGAACTAAGGCAACACCGCATAATGCGGCAAGAGCAGATGCCGTGAGAAAATGAGTCCTGATGACGGCACTTTTTCGCAGGAATACTTTGTGTATTGCAAGAAAAAGTGACTAAATAAGGGCACATTTTATCCGGTAGATGCCGCAGGCGTATTATGCGGTGGTGCCCTAAGGCAAACGGCATCCGACCGAAGTCGAATGCCGTTTCTGTTGTTATATTGTAAGAGATCAGAGCTTTTCCCCTGCGATATATACCGCCCTGCGGGTGAGGTCGTCGTTGCAGATGACGAAGTCCGCCTGCTTGCCGTTTGCGATAGAGCCCACATCATTGAGACAGCCCAGCTGATGGGCCGGATTGTAGGTAGCGGAGCGGATCGCGTCGCACTCGGGTACGCCGAAGGACACCACCCGGAGCATACACTCGTACACATTGGTGGCGGAGCCGGCAAGTGTACCGTCAAGGAGCTTCGCAACGCCGCCGGACAGCTCAATGGGCAGGCCGCCCAGCATATATGACCCGTCGGGCAGACCGCAGCAGCGCAGGGAGTCGGACACCAGCACCATGCGTTCCGCGCCGAACATACTGTACGCAAAGCGTACACTGGCCGGGTGCACGTGCAGTCCGTCTCCGATTATCTCGGCATATACCCGCTTATCCTCCCATCCGGCGACGATGGGGCCGGGTTTGCGGTGATGGATGCCGGGCATGGCGTTATACAGGTGGGTCAGCTGGGTGACGCCGGCGGCGATACCGGCCTTTGCCTGATCGTATGTGCAGTCGGTGTGGGCGATGGAGACGGTGCAGTCCCGGGATGCCTTCTCAATGAACTCCACAGCGCCGGGAAGCTCCGGTGCGATATCGACTATCTTCACCAGCTTTCCGCAGCCCTCATTGAGTTCCCTGAATGCCTCATAGTCGGGCAGTCTCAGATGGGCGGCGTTCTGTGCGCCCTTTCTTGCTTCGCAGAAGAAGGGGCCCTCCATGTTTATGCCTCTTACGGCGGCGCATTTCTCCGGCTTTTCCTCCACGAAGCGGGCGGCGGTGGCGTACGCGGCTTTAAGAGTCTCAAACGGTACGGTGAGAGAGCTGGGGGCGAAGGTAGTTATGCCGTTTTCCGCCTCATATCTTGCCATCTTTACAAGGCCGTCGTAATCACCGTCAGAGAAATCCGCGCCGGAATTGCCGTGGGTATGTACATCCAGAAGTCCGGGGATCACCTTCGCGCCCTGCAGGTCCACGGCATCAGCTGCCTCCGACCCCATAACCTCTGTAAATCTGCCGTTTTCCACAGAGAAGCAGCCCTTCTCAAAGCGGAAGTTTTCCGTATAAATAAGTGCGTTTTTAAAGTTCATATTTCCCTCCACAGCTTCAAAAAAACTATCGGTTTGTCTATGTGTAGCATAGTCCAGACTGCATATCTTGTCAAGGGCTCTGACAGGCCTGAGCAGAATGATACTTTGTTTTTTCCGCTGCTGAAATTATCATTTCAACCTGATTGAAAGTACGGTCTTTTTTTGTTATAATACAGTAAATCTTTATGCGCAATAACACGCAGCTTATTAAATGAAATCCCGAGGTATGGATATGGCCGCATTTGATAAAGTCAGGGCAATGAGTCTCACAGACTCCGTAAAGCAGGAGCTGCTGCAAAAAATACTCTCCGGCGAGCTTCAGCCCGGGACAAGACTTCCCTCCGAACGGTATCTGGCAGAACGCATGGGCATCAGCCGCAGCTCTCTGCATCAGTCTGTGCTGGCTCTTGAAAATGAGGGTTTTCTGTCTATAATTCCCCGCCGGGGCATAGTGGTCAATGATTTCAGAAGTCAGCCCACGGCTCAGTCGCTGGCGGCCCTTATGAGCTACGGCTCGCTGGAGCTGGACTACTCCCTGTTCTCCGACATGATGGACACCCGCCTGTGGCTTGAGAGCGAATGTGCCCGCAGGGCCTGCACTCACGCCACCCCCGAGCTGCTCAGTGAGATGGAGGAGCTGGTTGACCGGATGAGCCGGAGCGACGCAGACCTGGCCGACATCATCTATACATACCATTTCAAGCTCGTTCAGGCATCGGGCAACAGCCTGTACAGCATGATATTCCGCGGCTTTGAGTCGGTGCTGAGGACCATGATCGCCAAGCACTATGCCATCCGCTCGAATGATCTGACCGCCTGCATCTCCATGAGCCGGGAGCTTATAGAGGTCATCCGTCAGGGCAGGAGTCAGGACGCCTCAGAGCTTGTGTGCCGTCTCATAGGCGAGGGCATAGACGCTCTGCGCCAGAGATATAACGATAATTGATAAAGAGAAAGGAGGCGGGCTGATTGGAGAGGCTCGGCAGAAAAATTGACAGCGTGCTTTCTGCTGTCGTTCTCATAATGATGATAGTGCTGATGCTGTTTCTCACAGGCTCCGCCTTTTTCGAGACATTTGAGGTCACTGCCGAAAACACCGCCGGGGAGCTGTGCCGGTCGGTAGACGATAATTTCTTCCTTAACCTTATCGTCTCCGCCATTGTGGTTATCGCGCTGTATGTTTTCTTCCTGCATCTTCGCACTCTGACCACGAAAAAGCTGGAAATAGTACTGATGATCTGGACTTTTGTGCTGGGCTGTGCCTTCATCGTATCCGTGAAGCTCAGCTCCGGCTGGTACTCTGACTCCTTCCAGCTCACAAACGCCGCTCTCAGAGCATCGGCGGGTGACATGAGCGCTCTGGGCGACTATTTTGTTCGTTTCCCTTTTCAGCTTGGATTTGTGTTCTATGCGGAGGTATTCTTCCGGGTTTTCCGTCTTGTGGCCGGAGGTGTGCCGGAGGGCTATATGTGCCTTGCGCTGCAGGGCGTGAATGTTCTGTGGCTCATGCTGGGCTTTCACAGTATCATCCGCTCCTCGGAGCTTCTGCTCAGGGATGAGCATATAGGCCGGATGACGGCTCTGCTGCTGATCTTCTGCCTGCCCCCCGTGCTCTCCTGCACCTTCCTTTACGGCAATATTCCCGCCTTCGGCTGCGCAATGGCGGCGGTGTGGATGTTTGCCGAGTTCACCCAGGATAAAAAGCTTCTTTACGGTATTCTCTCCGGTGTATTCATGGCCCTTGGTCTGGTGCTGAAGCTGAATACGGCGATATTTGCCGTTGCCCTGTGCGGCGTGTGGGTGATCGAGCTTATGAAGCACGGCTCTGTAAAGTCGCTG
Organism: Candidatus Limivicinus sp.; assembly: GCA_045642585.1. GTDB lineage: Bacteria > Bacillota > Clostridia > Oscillospirales > Oscillospiraceae > Limivicinus. The sequence goes on along the minus strand of JAZUJF010000190.1, from coordinate 4,664 downwards.
CTGTGCCTCATTGTGTCCGTGGTGCTTATTCTGGGGTTGAGAACTGTGCCCCAGCGCATATATGAAGCCCGCTGTGACAAGAGCTTCGGCACCGGCATCCCCATGATCTCATGGATGGCCATGGGCTTTGACGACGGACACGCCGGGCCCGGCTGGTACAGGAGCACCCACACGGTGGATACCTTTGCCTCCAACGGTCATGATCCGGAGGCTACAGCTGAGGTATCCCGCCTGTTTCTGAAGCTGCGCGTGACCCGGTTTATGAAGAGCCCCCGGGCCGCATGGGATTTTTTCAGCATCAAGTTCCGCTCTCAGTGGAACGAGCCCAGCTATGAGAGTCTGTGGGTAAACGAGGTCCAGCTCAGCTACGGTGAAAAGGGCGGACTGTACAACATATTCTGCGGCGACGGCATCCGGCGCACTCTGGACTATATGAATATATATCAGCAAATAATTTTCCTGGGTATGCTCATAGGGCTTCCCATACTCTGGCGGCGGCGCTCGGTGCGGAAATGCACTCTGCTCATAATAATTCTGGGCGGTATGCTCTATCATCTGCTGTTTGAGGCAAAGAGCCAGTACTGTCTCACATATTTCATGCTCATGGTGCCCATGGCGGCGGCAGGCTACTGCAAGCTGTTCACCGGCATTGAAAGGCGGTGAGGAGGGCGCTATGGAAAAGGGATCGTCTGTGCTCCGCGGGAGCTTCCTGTCTGTCCGCGTGCCGTTTCTTGCCGGCCTCCTGTCCGGCTTTGCGGCCCATATGTTCATGCTCACAAACAAGCTCCCGAATCACGATGAAATAGAATCCATCTTCGGCAAGGGTGCTACCGTAACCTCCGGCAGATGGGGGCTTGAGGTTATAAAGCCCATTTTCCCCGACATTTCCATGCCATGGGTATACGGGCTCATTACTCTGGTGCTTATTTCGATTGCCGTCTGCATCGCGGTGATGGTCCTTGAGATCCGCTCTCCTGTTCTTCAGGCCGTATGCGCGGCATTATTCACCACTTTCCCGTCACTCACAGGCACTCTCTGCTTCATGTTCACCGCGCCCCCCTATGCCGCGGCATTTCTGGCATCCGTTCTGGCCGTCAGAGAGGCTCTTCGGGGCGGATGGAAGAGAGACATTCTTGCGGGACTGCTCATCGTCCTCTGTATGAGCATATATCAGGCATATATCGCCGTCACCGCGGCCCTGCTGGTGCTGGTGATGATCCGGGACTGCATCTCAAGTGAAAAAACGGTGTGGCAGATAGTGTCCTCCGGGCTTCGGTATCTGGCTGTGATGCTTCTGGCGCTGGCTGTATATTTCGGTATAACGGTTCTGGTGCTGAGAGTCTGCTCCTCCGGGTTCAACACCTATGTCACCGATAATGTGAACTCCTCTGCCGGCATCCCCGGCCGTATTCTTCTGGCCTACACCAATTTCCGTGATGTTTTTACCTTCCGGAATTTTTACCTCATAAGCTCCGAGGGCTCAAGGTACATCCACATTATTCTGATGTCCCTCACTCTGGTATGTGTGGTCATTCAGGCGTTCAGGTCAAAGGACGCGCTGCGTGCCCTGCTTCTTCTGGGGCTCACCCTCATTCTGCCCCTGAGCATCAACTGTATGTTCCTTGTGATGGGCGGCAAGTCCATTCACACCCTCGTGCTCTATTCCTTTGTGTGCGTATATCTGCTCTGTGCCCTCATTATTGAGTGTCTCGACGGAAGGGCCGGGAAGCTGCTCGGGGGCGTTCTGACCGTAATGCTCTGCGCCGTTGTGCTCTCCAATGTATATTTTGCAAACATGACCTATCTGAAGATGGATCTGCAGCTGGAAAATGCAAAGAGCTTCTATACCGGAATTCTTGCCCGGGTCTATGAGACAGAGGGCTTTGACGACGGCTGTTCCCTCGCTGTCATCGGCCATCAGGATAATCTGCTCTGCTCCCCGGAGGAGCTGGACACATTCCTGCTCATGGGGCCATCCGCAGACCTGATAAATATCTATTCCCGTGAGAACTTTTTCCGCCTTTATCTCGGCTCCGATATTCCCTTTGCCTCCGGGGAGGAGGTCGGGAAAATTGCCGCGAGTCCTGAGTTTGAGGCAATGGCCGAGTACCCCTATAACGGCTCCGTCGGGCGCATCGGCGAGTGCATCGTCGTAAAGCTGGGCTGAACTAATTTTAATTTTACAGGTGCATAATGAAAAAGCTTGTCTCCCTTGTTCTTGCAATTATCATCATTCTCTCCCTGTGCGGCTGCGGAAACAATACCTCCGGCAGCGCGTCAAAAAGCGGGCCCGTGGTGCTCATTGCCGCAGACTCCACCTCCAGGGGCTCTGCCGGGCAGATGTTCTTTGAGTATGTGGCGAAGCGCTGTGACGAGCTCTCCGGAGGCGCTGTCACTCTGGACTATCACCCCAACGCGGAGCTGGGAGGCGACAGCGACCTTCTGCGGCAGATGCAGACAAACGACATACAGATGGTGGTCTGCCAGACCGCGCCTATGGTATCTTTTGTGCCGGAGATGGCTGTTTTTGACCTCCCGATGGTGTTCTCCCGCTATGACGGCGACACCATAGATTCGGTCCTCAACGGGGACAACGCCTTCACCGAGGCCATTTCCTCCGCCTATGAGTCTGCCGGCCTCCATCATCTGGGATTTCTCCAGAACGCCACCTACCGCCTCACCACCGCAAACCGTGACCTGAGCACTCTTCAGGATTTTAAGGGTCTGCAGATACGCACCATGGAGAACAGAAACCACATGGCATTCTGGTCCGCTATCGGCGCGGAGTCCACCCCCCTGGCATGGCCGGAGGTGTATATAGCTCTCCGCAACGGCACGATAGACGCCGAGGAGAACGCCGCCGACACCTGTGTAGGGGCAAACTTTCAGGAGGTGCAGAAGTACCTCGCCTGCACCAACCATATCCTGTACTGCAACCAGATCTGCATATCCTCTCAGGCATGGGAGGCACTGGACGAGGGCAGCCGCGCCGTCATCACTCAGGCCGTCAGTGACGCCATCGGGTATATGCGCCCCCGGCTGCGGCAGATAGATCTGGACAATAAGGAAAAGCTCCGTCAGGGCGGTATGACGATCATTGAGTATGACAACGGCTTTTTTGACTCCATCCTCTCCCTTGACGGCGTGAAGGCGCTGTACTCGCAGATAAATGCCGATGTGAACGGTCTCGGCGATCTGCTCTGCGAAAGTCTCGAGGCATCGAAATAGCGATCACAGTCAAAGTTGTCAGGTAGCTCTTGCCATATGCGTTTATGTATAATATAATACAGCAGTATTGATATATCCGCATTTTTCCCAATACTACATATTGAAAAGAGACGAGAAAAGAGTATGCAGAAATCGAAAAAATACATTGCCGATAAGAACGACCCTACCTTCCAGAAGCTGAGCTATATCTGCAAGCGTTTCCGTATTGACGGCGACCTGATAATCTACCGCCTTATCCCCTCCGGCCACATCAATACCGCCTACTATGTGGCCCTGTACGACGGCCGCGAGGTCAAGCAGTATCTGGTGCAGATGGTCAACTGGTATGTGTTCAAGGATCCCGTGTCCATGATGCACAACATTGAGCTTATCACAAACCACATCATGAAGAAGGAGTGTACCATCGAGCGCCGCAGAAGACTCCACTTCCACCACACCGATGAGGGCAACAACTACCTCATTCTCGGCGAGGGCGAAAACAGGGAGTTCTGGAGGCTCTACAACTTTGTGGAGCGCTCCCAGTGCTTTGAAACCTCCGACGGCAACGAGGAGATCCTCCGCAGATCCGGCGTTGCATTCGGCCGCTTCGTAAAACAGCTTGAGGACTTTGACGCCTCTCAGCTTGTGGAATCCATTCCCCATTTCCATGACACCCGCTACCGTATGGACAGTTTTTTTGAGGCCGTGGAGAAGAACGAGGTGGGCAGGGTAGCCCAGGTCAGAAGCGAGATCGCCGAGATACGCGCCTCCCGTGAGTATGCCGGTACTCTCTGCCGCATGATCGACGCAGGGGAGCTGCCCCTGAAGGTCACGCATAACGACACCAAAACCAATAATATCCTCTTTGACAAGGACACTCTTGACCCGCTGGTCATCATCGACCTTGACACCTGTATGCCGGGTCTGGCCTGCTATGATTTCGGTGACACCATACGCTTTGCCGCCTGCACAGGCGCAGAGGACTCGGAGCTGAACAATCTGGATCTGCGTCTGTTCCGCGCATATGCCGAGGGCTACATAGGTGAGGCCGGTGACATTCTCACCGACAAGGAGCTGGATTCTCTGGCCCTGGGCACCTGCATCATTACTCTGGAGCTGGCCAGCCGCTTTTTAGGCGACTATATTACCGGAGACAAGTATTTCCGCATCGACTATCCCACCCAGAATCTTGACCGTGCCCGTTCCCAGCTGTGCCTGTACCGCAGCATGAGGAAAAATTACCCTCAGATGAACGCCATCGTCCACGAGATCGCCGGGAGATAATAATCGGGACAGGTAGCATCATAATGTTACCTGTTCTTTTTTGCAGTTTCAGTATTCCAGTCCTCGCCGCTTGCGCGGCGACCGGAGCGGATGAGAATGATCGCCCCTGCGCACTCAGCTTTCGCATGGCATAATACGGTTTCTGTTTACATTTTCAGCTGCGAATGGTATCA
>JAZUJF010000189.1:0-12273 GCA_045642585.1 Candidatus Limivicinus sp. | reverse complement strand
GGCATCTACCGGATAAAATGTGCCCTTATTTAGTCACTTTTTCTTGCAATACACAAAGTATTCCTGCGAAAAAGTGCCGTCATCAGAACCCATTTTCTCTCGGCATCTGCTCTTGCCGCATTATGCGGTGTTGCCTTAAATGCGGTGCAGATAATTGCGCGAGGGTATTTCTATTAACATACATAAAGGAGCAGCAGATGACAGCAGATAATATCGGTCACGACTACTCTGAGGCCATAGCCGTCAGGGAGGCAGTGGGCCAGTTCGAAAAAACTTATAAGAGATCACCGGAGCACCTGGCATTTACTCCGTACCGTATCTGTCCCATAGGCGCCCACAGTGACCACCAGCTTGGAAAGGTCACCGGCTTTGCCATAGACAAGGGCATTTATATGGCCTACGGGCCCAAGATGAACGGCATCATTGAGGTCGCCTCTCTGCAGTTTCCGAAGCGGGCTCAGTGGCACCTCTCATCCACTCCCGGCGAGAAGCAGGGCGACTGGGCCGACCATCTGCGCGGCGCAACGATCGCTCTGCAGTCGAGATTTCCTCTCCGGGTGGGACTCAGCGGCGTCATATGCGGGGAGCTGCCCATCGGCGGGCTATCCTCCTCCGCTGCGGTCATCATCACCTTCCTCTCCGCTTTGACAAAACTGAACGGAATAACTCTCTCCCCTCTGGAGCTCATCACCATCTCCAAGGAGGCCGAAAACCTGTATGTGGGTGTGGCCTGCGGAAAGCTGGATCAGTCCTGTGAGGTGTACTGCCGAAAGGACAGTCTGCTGTATCTTGACACAAGAGACGATACATTCGAGCTCATTCCTCAGAAGAATTCCATGAAGCCCTATGAGATCGCGATCTTCTTCTCCGGGGTGGAGCGCTCTTTGGTCTCATCAAAATTCAATATGCGGGTCGATGAGTGCCGTTCGGCGGCCTACTGTCTGAAGGCTCTCGCCGGAATGGAATACGGCAAGTTCTATGAGACCAATCTGCGCGATGTGCCATATGAGGTCTATCTCGAATATAAGGACAGGCTGCCCGCCACATTTGCCAGGCGTGCCGAGCACTGGTTCACCGAGTATCAGCGTGTGGAGGCCGGCGTTGAGGCGTGGAGACAGGGGGATATTGAGGAATACGGCCGTCTTTCCTTTGAAAGCGGCAGGAGCAGCATTACAAGCTGGGAGACCGGCTCCCCCGAACTGATAAAGCTGTATGATATTATGACAAAGACCGACGGAATATACGGCGGCCGTTTCTCCGGTGCAGGCATCAAGGGCTGCTGTATGGCCCTTATCGATCCCGCATTTGAAACGGCAATAATGGAAAAGGTCGAGCGGGAGTATCTTGAGGCATTCCCCGCCCTCCGGGGCAAGTATTCCGGCCATATCTGCCATACTACCGACGGCGTGTGCAGCAGGTAAAGTCACTATGAAATGCTTGATTATTGCCGCGGGCTATGCAACCCGGCTGTATCCCCTGACCGAAAACTTCCCTAAACCTCTTCTGAAGGTGGGAGATAAGACCATCCTTGACTGGCTTCTGGACGATCTTGATTCCGGCGGCATGATAGATGAATATGTAGTCATTTCAAACCACAAATATGCCCGCCATTTCGCTGATTGGTCCGCGTCAAAGCCCTACGCCATCACCGTTGTCGATGACAACACCTCAAGCAATGAGACCCGTCTGGGTGCGGTAAGGGATATACAGTATGCCATTGACGCTCTGGGGCTCGATGATGAGATGCTGGTGATCGCCGGTGACAATGTGCTTGACTTCTCTCTGAACAGATTTATTGACTATTCCAGACAGCGGCAGACCTCATGTGTCATGCGCTATTATGAGCCTTCCCTGCAGAAGCTTCAGAAGACCGGAGTGCTGACCGTTGACGAAAACGACCTTATTCTCGGTATGGAGGAGAAACCCTCCCGGCCAAGGTCCAACTGGTGCTGCCCTCCGTTCTACTATTACACCAGAGCCGACTCCCACAGAATTGCCGACGGAATAGCCTCCGGCTGCGGCACAGACGCCCCGGGCAGCTATATCGCCTGGCTGTGCTCCGTCTCCCCTGTCCATGCCATGGAGATGCCGGGAAAGCGGTATGACATAGGCGATATTCAGAGCTACCGGCAGGTTCAGCTGGAGTATAAAGGTATCGTCATATGATCCCGGCATAATTTGAACACTAATTTTTATGTTATCACTTTAATCACTATTTTGATCTCCCTCTCCGGGCCTGTTCTGGGCCGCGAGGCTCTGGGCTGGTTTGTGGATATGTCCTCCATCGGCGCGTCTATCGGCTATCTGTTTACCTGCGCCTCAGCTATCGTCACCATGAGGCGCGACGGCGACGGCACGGGGCTGCTGAAATCCATGGCTGTGGTCGGAGCGGGCTTCGGCGCCGTGTTCATCCTTCTTCAGCTTGTCCCGATCCCGGGACTGAACGGTGTCCACTTCGGAACAGAGTCCTATATCATGCTGGCGGTGTGGGTCGTTCTGGGAGCGGTTTTCTACCTGAAGCAGCGGAAAAAATTCCTGACAGCATGATCTGTAAAAACAGTGAGAGCCCCGATCCTGTGACTCTCACTGTTTTATTCTGTTTCCCGATCAAAATCTTTGGTTTACTGTGAAAGCTGCGCTTCAAAAGAGTGTTATGCCTTCCTCTGCTTCAAAAGAGTGTTATGCCTTCCCCTGCTTCAAAAGAGTGTTATGCCTTCCCCTTCCGCAGAAGGGGAAGGGGGACCGCTTGCGGTGGATGAGGTTTCCCCTGAAAAAACATCAGACATTGCAGTATGTTCAAAATGCGCCTGCGGGCGCGGAGACCTCATCCGTCACGGGCGAACGCTGGAGAATATGTGTAATCGCACTCTGTTGCCCGCCGCCCGTGCCACCTTCTCCAAAGAAGAAGGTATGGCTGGTGCAAGACTTTTTAAAAGAAGCTTGCTCTTTGCCGTACAATCTACGCTATTCCGAACACACGAAGGATTTTGAATTAGAAATTTTATCGTTGACTTTTACCGAATATCTACGGTATACGCACATACTCGGATATAGATTTAAAAGATTTGCACAATGTAAAACCTTCTTCTTTGGAGAAGGTGGCACGGGCGGCGACCGAAAAGGTACGATCTGCACAATATAACATCGTCCGCCCGTGACGGATGAGGTCTCCCGTTAAAAATGTCGGATAATGCACAATGCTTAATATCCGCCTGCACTCCCGGATTATTTTATGCCGGAGATGCTTGCAGCATGGGCGTTTAATCAGAAAATAGTATTGATCTTCTCAATACTCAGCAAACCCCGCTTTCTGTCTGTGCCTCCGGCGTAGCCAGTGAGGCTGCCGTCCGAGCCCAGCACCCGATGGCAGGGGATAATGACGGATATGGGGTTATGTCCCACGGCGCCGCCCACTGCCCTGGCAGACCGGCAGCCGAGCTTTTTTGCCAGCTTGCCGTAGGTCACAGTCTCTCCGTAGGGGATCTCCAGCAGGGCATCCCATACCTTCCGTCTGAATTCTGAGCCCTTTGGGTCCAGCTTTGGGGTGAAGTCCGGCTTATCACCGGCAAAGTACATATCCAGCCAGCGGCGTGTCTCCGAGAAAACGGGCAGTTCCCGACGCTCATTTTCTCCGGTCAGGGCGGATGCATAGTATTTCTGCCCCACAAACCAGAGTCCCGTCAATGCCTCGCCGTCCGACGCAAGAGTAATTTCACCCAGCGGAGACATATACGCCGAAAGATAATTAACGCCTCTCTCCACGCTTCACGCTCCACTCTCAGCGGTGTGACAGTGTTTCAGCCGCGGCTTTCAGACCCTCGCACAGCGCTTTTACATCCTCCTCGGTGTTGTAGCGGGAGAAGCCTATTCTCAGCGCCCCGTCAATAAGCCTTGCATCCATGCCCATGGCCTCAAGCACATGGCTGCGGCCTCCCTTCTTGCAGGCGGAGGATTTGGAGACATATATCTCCCTTGTCTCCAGCAGATTCATCATGACCTCGGAGCGGTAGCCCGGGAGTGAGAGGGAGAGGATATGCGGGGCCGCGGTGTCCACAAAGCGGATACCGGGGACAGTCTCCCCCAGCGTATCCACAGTCAGCTTTTTCAACCGCGCCATTTTTTCCATGTTTTCCTTCTGTCCCGCCTTTGCGATGCTGCACGCCTCGGCGAAGGCCGCGATCTGGGGCATGGCCTCGGTGCCGGCGCGGATGCCGCTCTCCTGTCCGCCGCCCATGATATAGGGCTTGAGCTTTATGCCGCTGCGTATGTACAGCGCTCCGATGCCCTTGGGGGCGTGGATCTTATGGCCGCTGACGGAGATCATGTCCGCGCCCAGTGTCTTCGGTGTGAAGGGTATCTTCATAAATGCCTGTACAGCGTCGGTATGGATAAGTGCCTGAGAGCCCGCCTTCTTCAACGCGCGGGAAATTGCGCCTATATCCGACACTGCGCCTGTTTCGTTATTGACCAGCATCAGGGAAACGAGTATAGTATCATTGCGCAGTGCGCCCAGCACGGAATCAACGGTGATCGCTCCGGTCTCATCGGGCATGAGGCGCGTGACCTCGAAGCCCCGGCGTTCAAGCTCCTCAAGAGACTTGCGGATGGCGTCATGCTCCACAACGGAGGATATGATATGCCTGCCCTTATGCCTCATGTACTCTGCCCCCTGAATAAGGGCCCAGTTGTCACTCTCGGAGCCGCAGGATGTGAAGAACAGCTCCCCGGGGGTGCAGCCCAGGGCGTCGGAAACCTGTTTGCGGCATTTATCCAGAAGCTTCTTTGCCTCCCTGCCCTTTGTGTGGGTGGAGCTGGGGTTTCCGTAGCAGTCCAGCATCGCCGTCATCGCCGCCTGTGCCGCCTCGGGGCAGACTCTCGTGGTAGCGGAATTATCAAGATAGTGTTCCATTTTAATCATCCGTTCCGCCGCTTCGCGTCGGCATATAGAGTAAATAAAGTGCGTCATCTTACCACGCGAAGCAAAGGAATGATAAGATGATTATTAAATATGATCAAGTCAGTGTAAAAAACTTTCACGCTGTAACTCTGACAGAATGAGGATTTTTCGATGAAATACATTATATCCACTCTTGGCTGTAAGGTCAACCAGTATGAGACTCAGGCAATGGAAACAATTTTACGCGAGCACGGCCATGTGCGCGCTTTTGAGGGTGAGCCGGCCGATGCGGTCATCGTGAACACCTGCGCCGTCACCGCCGAGAGCGGAAGAAAATCCCGCCAGCTCATACGAAGGCTTCGGGATGAAAACCCCGGGGCTGTGATCGCCGTCTGCGGCTGCTATTCCCAGATAAGCCCCGAGGATGTTAAGGAGCTGGGAGCCAGTGTCATTTTCGGCGCGGCTGACAGAATAAAGACGGTGGAGGCCTTGGAAAAAGCGGTTCTTACCGGTGAGGGCGTGGAAAATATCGACAAGCCCTTCAGGAGAATGACCTTTGAGCATCTGCCCGCCGGAGCCGTTGACGGCAGGACAAGAGCCATGCTGAAAATTCAGGACGGCTGCGTCAATTTCTGCTCCTACTGCATAATTCCCTACACCCGCGGCAGACTCCGCTCCATGCCGATAGAGGACGCTGTCAGCGAGACCCGGCGGATGGACGCGGAGGGCTTCCGGGAGCTGGTGCTGACAGGCATTGAGGTGGCGTCCTACGGCGTTGACCTGCCGGGAAAGCCGGCTCTTCAGGATGTCATTTACTATGTGGCGGAGGCAGCAGAGCATATGCGCATACGCCTCGGCTCTCTTGAGCCTACCGTCATAACCGAGGATTTTTGCCGGAAGCTTGCCGGCACTGAAAAGCTCTGCCGCCATTTTCATCTGTCCCTTCAGTCCGGCTGTGACAGGACTCTCAAGGCCATGAACCGCAAATATGACACTGAGCGCTTCTATCATTCCGTGGAGCTTCTGAGACAATACTTCCCCGGATGCGGTATCACCACCGACCTTATCACCGGCTTCCCCGGCGAGACCGATCAGGATCATGCCGAGACGCTCCGGTTTATCCGCCGCTGCGCCTTTTCCGATATGCACATCTTCCCCTATTCCCGCCGTCCCGGTACTCCGGCCGACAGTATGCCGGATCAGTGCACCAACGCCGTAAAGGCACGGCGTGCCCGTGAGGCTCAGGCCGTTGCCGACCGGATGCACCGCGAGTTCATGGACAGCAGTATCGGCCTTACAATGCCGGTGCTTTTCGAGACAAGGGACGGAAACGGCTATCAGGGGCACACCGATACATACCTGCTGGTATGGGCAACGGGCGACGACCTGCGGGGCAGGGTATTGGATGTGACAGTAACCGGCACGGACGCGGAGCGCCTGATTGGGGAAATCGTGTATTGACGGCAGGGTCAATATCCTGTAGAATAGCATGGTTTTCCGCAGTATTTTACCAGATGGAGATGAGCTTATCGATGGCAAGGGAAAACACCTATAACTTTGCGGCAGGCCCCTCTGTTATGCCGGAGAGCGCATTGTGTGAAGCGCGATCCCAGCTTTTGGACTACAAGGGCTCGGGAATGTCAGTGATGGAGATGAGTCATCGAAGCAGGGTCTATCAGGATATATTTGACGAGGCCAAGGCCAGACTCAAATCACTTCTCAATGTGCCCGACACCCATGAGATCTTGCTGCTTCAGGGCGGCGCTACGGCTCAGTTTGCCGCCATACCGATGAATCTTCTGTGCGGCGGGTCGGCTGATTACGCCGTCACCGGCAATTTCTCCGGCAAGGCGGCGAAGGAGGCGGCGAAATACGGCTCTGTAAATCTCGCCTGTGACACAACGCCTACTGGCCATGACCGCATCCCCCCTCAGGACAGGCTTCTGCTCTCAGGGGATGCCCGGTATTTCTACTACTGCGCCAACAACACCATATACGGCACCGAGTGGCAGTATGTACCCGAGGCCGGTGTCCCGCTCGTGTGCGATATGTCCTCCGATATTCTCACCCGGCCGGTGGATGTGTCAAAATACGGCCTCATATATGCCGGAGCTCAGAAGAATATGGCTCCTGCGGGTCTGACCGTTGTTATTGTGGACAGGTCTCTTGCCGGGCATGAGATGTCCGTCACCCCGGAGATCATGAGCTACAAGGTGATGATTGACCATGACTCCATGCTCAACACCCCTCCCTGCTGGTGCATCTATATGCTGGCTCTCACCCTGAAATGGGTGGAGGAGACGGGCGGCATTCCCGCCATGGAGGAGCTGAAAAAAGCCCGCGCCGGGATGATATACGACTTTCTGGACAACAGCCGCATTTTTACTCCCCACGCTCTCCCCGGCTCAAGGAGCTTTATGAATGTGACCTTCTCCACCGGCTCAAAGGAGCTGGATGCGGAATTTGTAAAGGGTGCCGCGGAGCGCGGTATGCTGAACCTGAAGGGGCACCGTATCGCCGGAGGCATGAGAGCCTCTATGTACAACGCCATGCCCGTCAAAGGGGCAGAGGCATTGCTTGATTATATGAAAGAGTTTGAAAACAGTCATTTGTAATGCTAAATCCCCCATGCGCTTTAACGCGCACCGCATTATATGAAAGCTTAGAGCGCATGGGGATTTTTTCTCATCCGTTCCGGTTGCCGCGTAAGCGGCGAGGAACGGGAGATCATTATAATCATTACTATGGAAGCACAGCTTTCATAGTAAAGTACTATTGTGTTTAATTATAAGGAGCAGCAGAACAATATGTTTAAGATAAAGCTGATGAACGCGATCTCCCCCGAGGGTGTGGATATGCTGGAGCGCCGGGGATGCCTGGTGGGTCTCGATGTGGAAAACCCGGACGCCATGCTTATCCGCTCCGCAAATATCCACGGTATGGAATTCAACGACAATCTTCTTGCCATAGCCAGAGCCGGCGCAGGCTACAACAATATCCCCGTGGAGGAGCTTGCGGAGAAGGGCATTGTGGTCTTCAACAGTCCCGGCGCCAACGCGGAGGCCGTGAAGGAGCAGGAGCTTTGCTCCATGGTCCTGTGCTCCCGTGATATTCTCGGCAGCATAGACTGGGTCAAAACCATCCACGACAAGGGCGAGGAGATCCCGGCTCTGGTGGAGAAGAACAAGGCAAACTTTGCCGGCCCCGAGCTTCTGGGCAAGACTCTGGGCGTTATCGGTCTGGGTGCTACCGGCGCATTGGTGGCAAACGGCGGCGTGGACATGGGTATGCTTGTCTACGGCTATGACCCCTTCATGTCTGTCGATGCCGCATGGCACCTGTCCCGGAACGTCATCCACGCCGAGACTCTGGAGGAAATACTCTGCCGCAGTGACTACATCAGCCTGAACGTGCCCTATACCGAGAAAACCCATCATCTGATAAACGAAGAGGCCTTCCGCAAGATGAAGGACGGCGTGCGAATTATCAACGAGAGCCGTGCCGAGGTCGTGGACGATGAGGCCATGACAAGGGCTCTTGAGTCCGGCAAGGTCTTCAAGTATGTGACCGACTTCCCCAATGAGGTCATTCTGAAGGCTCCCAATGTGATCGCCATGCCCCACCTGGGCGCCTGCACCCCCGAGAGCGAGGACCGCTGTGCCGTTATGGGCGCAAATCAGATATACGACTATCTGGTGAACGGCAACATAAAAAATTCCGTTAATCTGCCCGACGCCTCGCTGCCCCGCATGGGTGTATGCAGGCTGTGCGTGCTCCACCGCAATGTTCCCCGCATGATCACCAGAATACTGGACTTCATCTCCAACAAGAACATAAATGTCGAGCACATGATCAACAAGCCCCGCGGTCAATACGCATACACCATCGTTGACCTGGGAGAGCCTATCGGCGAGGAAATTGCGGACGCGATACGCAGCATGGGCGATGTGCTGAGAGTGCGCGTACTGTAATATTATACTAATATCTATTAAAAAAGTTTAATTTGAAGCGGTGTGCTTTCCGCCATGCTTCGTTGTAGCCCTTGGAAATATGACGATATTCCCTGCGGTCTTCGCCTCGCCTGACGAAAAGCATCCTCACTTCATTCTTAAACCCTTTTATTAGAAATTAGTATCAGTATAATACTATCCGGCGTGTGGTGATCCCATACGTCGGATTTCAGGTAAGCGATGATTAATTCACCGAGAGCAGATGCCGAGAGTGTTTTATTAGTACAGGAGGAAAATATGCCTACCGAAAAGTTGTTCTATTCCGACAGCCATCTGTTTAGTTTCGATGCCGTTGTGACCGATTGCCGCGAGAGGGGGAGCGGGTACGCTCTCATCCTCGACCGTACCGCCTTTTTCCCGGAGGGCGGCGGTCAGCGTGCCGACACCGGCTATATCGGCTCTGAGCGCATCACCGATGTACAGGAGAAGAACGGCGAAATTCTCCACTACTGCTCCTCTCCCCTGCCCGTGGGTGAGAGCTACCGCTGTGTTCTGGACGCCGAGCAGCGTTACCGCAGGATGCAGAACCACTCCGGCGAGCATATCGTATCCGGTATCACCCACAGGCTCCACGGCTTTGACAATGTGGGCTTTCACATGGGTGATGACTGCATGACCATCGACTTCGACGGAGAGCTCAGCTGGGACGAAGTGAAAGAGATAGAGACGCTCTCTAACGAGACCGTCCGCGCGGATCTCCCCATCGTCGCCTTTTTCCCCGATAGGGAAGCCCTTGCCTCCATTCAGTACAGAAGCAAAAAAGAGCTCGCGGGTGATGTGCGCCTTGTGACCATAGGCGATGTGGACTGCTGCGCCTGCTGTGCCCCTCATGTGTCCCGGACGGGCGAGGTGGGAGTTATAAAAATACTTGAAATGATGCGCCACAGAGGCGGAGTGCGGATAGAGCTTGTCTGCGGCATGGACGCGCTGGACGACTATCGCCGCAAGCAGGACAGTGTCACCGCGGTATCTCAGCTGCTCTCTGTCAAGAGAAACGAGGTCGCGCCCGCCGTGGAGCGGATCATCGCGGACAGCGGGAAGAAATCGGAACGCATCGCCGCGCTGAGCATGGAGCTTGTAAGGCTCAGCTCCGAGGGGATCGAAGCCACCGACGGAAATATTATCATCTTTAACGAGCTTCTGGATGAGGTGGGACAGCGCGAGCTTGTGAACCGGCTCGTCCCCAGGTGCGGCGGTATCGCGGGCGTCTTCTGCGGCAGCGACGGGGACGGCTACCGGTATGTCATCGGCAGCCGCAGCGGCGATCTGCGGAAAAGCTCAAAGCAGATAAACTCCCTCATCGGCGGCCGGGGCGGCGGGACAAGCGAGATGATAATGGGTCGGGCAAATATGACAAGTGTAATAATACGGGAAGCTTTAGCGCGTTTCCGTTTTTCAGACAATATATGCTGATCTGTCTGAATTTTTACCCGGTTTTGGTAAAGATAACTGGTGTTATATGTCATAATTTGATTGACAATTCCTTAACCATTTGGTAGAATTGAATTTGTATAAATGGACATACTCTGTTCTATTTAATGAAAAAAATCAATGGAGGGTTATCTGTGAAAGATCTCAAGCATCTTATCTACTTTGAGAATCTGCTTCAGGAAGCCAACAACGATCTGGTAAAGCAGGGCAAGGCAGATGGCAAAAAGGCCATCGGTTATACCTGCTACTTCATGCCTGAAGTTCTTCTCGACCTGCCCGGATGCTTCTCAGTCAGACTGAGAGCTCCCCGATGCACTTCTCCTGACATAGCCACCTACTATATGTCCGGTCGTGTATGCCACTACGGTCGTTCCCTTATGGAGCGCGCCATGGAGGGCGGCTACAACTTCCTCGACGCTCAGATGGCTACCGAGACCTGCACCGTCACCTGCCGTTTCCAGGAGCATCTGCAGCCCAAGCATCTCGATTCCGTCGATGATATGGACATCATCAAGAACGAGAACGGCTTCTTCTGCGAGTTTACCGATGTCCCCTTCAAGAACACCGAGAACAGCTACGAGCATTTCCGCAAGCAGCTGCAGGCTCATGTCCTTGATCCTCTCCACAATAATCTGGGCATCGACACCTCCGATGAGGCCATTATGAAGGCCATTGAGGAGCACAACGAGGTCTGCCGTCTCATCAACGAGATCGGCGACTACCGCAAGCTCAAGAATCCCACCATCACCGGCTATGAGTTCCATGTGATCCAGCTGGTGGGCCTCACCTGCCCCAAGTACCTCATCCTCCCCTATCTGCGTGAGACCGCCGAAGAGATGAAGACCCGCGAGCCGGATGAAAAGTGGCCCTTCCGCTGCAAGGTCGTCCTCGCCGGTTCCGAGAACGACGACCCCGACTTCACCAAGCTCATCGAGGGCTGCGGTGCAGAGGTCGTCTGCGACAGATACTGCTACGGCGCTGTTGAGAGCCGTATTCCCATCGAGGTCAAGGAGGGCCAGTCTCCTCTGGACGCTATCGCCCGTCATTACCTCATGACCTCCAACTGCCCCCGCTTCATGCCTCAGGACGAGATGCGTGCAAGGAAAAAGCGTCTGGCAAAGTTGGCTCAGGACTACAATGCCGACGGCGTTATCGTTGCATCCAACAAGTTCTGCGAGTATTGGAGCTATGAGCGTGTCATCGACACCTTCATCCTCAAGCGTGACTACAATCTGCCTGTCTGCTCCATCGAGAAGGAGTACATCAACTCCGCTTCCGGCCAGCTGCGTACCCGTTTCCAGGCCTTCGTTGAGAGCATTGAGATCAAACATATCCAGGAGGGCAAGTAATTATGGCAAAGAAAAATGTAGATGTTAAGAAGCTTGCCAAGGACTTCTGGTACGGCAAGCCTCATACCGCCGCCGAGGGCGGCCGCCGTCTGGGCGAGATCCAGATGGACAAGACCGGCCTGTTCTATCACCGTGAGTGGCGCGGTGTTAAGGACACCATGTACTATATGTACAACATCTGGGCGTACAACTATGTGCATCTGGTCACCGACATCCTGAAGTACGGCAGTCTTCTGGACTTCGTCAAGGGCACATGGCGTTACCGCTGGATGGGCCAGACCTATCTGCCCGTTATGCACTGGTTCGACCGCGGTCTTTCCGGTATGCGCGGCGAGGCTCTGAGAGCTTCCGCGTTCCACTATCGCGCAATGGTCTCCGCATCCCTGCAGCAGATCTGCAACTTCTTCAACGCCGATACCCGTCTCCACGGCGGCAAGCAGAACGGTGCCTACAAGCACACCTTCCTGGCCAAGGAGACTACCTGGGGCGGTATGTTCTACCCCTGGGCAGACGCGGGCTATCAGTACATCCCCATCGAGATGATCCCCTACTTCGTCACCTGCCATGTTAACTCCCACACCGTTCA
>JAZUJF010000188.1:0-4824 GCA_045642585.1 Candidatus Limivicinus sp. | reverse complement strand
GGGCACATTTTATCCGGTAGATGCCGCCGGCGTATTATGCGGTGGTGTCCAAGATACGGAGTGCCGGTTAAATCGGTACTCCGTTATTATTATGTAATGGTGCGCGGCACGAAAACTCTCACCCGATCTCCCAATATTCTGTTTTCATCGACCTCAATGCCATACAGCGCCCTTACATTCTCTGCCGTCAGTACCTGTGAGGAAGTCCCCTGAGTCAGCACAGAGCCGTTTTTCATGGCGATTATCCTGTCGGAGAACATATAGGCTTTCTCCGGGTCATGGGTACTCTGAATAACGCAGTAGCCCTCCTTCGTCAGCGCCTTTGCCTGACGCAGGATCAGCAGCTGATTGCCGAAATCCAAGGCAGAGCTCGGTTCATCCAGCAGCAGGTATTTTGCGTTCTGAGCCAGCGCCCTGGCAATAATAGCCAGCTGCTTTTCTCCGCCGCTTATATGGTGGAAGCAGCGCTTGCGCAGTGCCAGTATGCCCATGCGCTCCATAGCTTCCTCCGCACGCCGTGTCTCCTCTCTGCCGGGGGCACGGACAAGTCCCAGAGCAGAGGTAGTGCCCATCAGTACTATATCCTCAACGCTGTAGTTGAATGAGGAGGCGCTCATCTGCGGTATATAGGCGATATGTCTTGCCAGTTCACGCACGGACATGGTGCGGGTGTCCCTGCCGTCAACCGTCACTGTGCCGGAATAGTCTTTCAGCAGATTCAGCATACATTTGAACAGCGTGCTCTTGCCGACACCGTTAGAGCCGAGGATGGATATAAATTCCCTCTCGTTCGCCTCAAAGGACACATCACGCAGCACCTGACGGCCGCTGTAAGCAAATGACAGTTCTCTGACTTCGATCATGCTCAAATTATCTTACCGTGATCAGTCACGGTAAGCATCCCTCCTGGTTATCATCATCATAAAGAACGGTGCGCCGATGACGGCTGTCAATATTCCTATCGGTATCTCCATCTGGGCAAGATTTCTTGAAATGTTATCCACCGCCAGCATGAATATTCCGCCCGTCAGCATGGAGGCAGGCATAAGCACCCTGTAGTCGGAGCCTACGAGCCGCCGTGTCATATGCGGCACCACAAGCCCCACCCAGCCTATCATTCCCGAGACGGAAACAGCCGAGGCTGTAAGCAGCGTCGCCCCCAGCACCACGAGCAGCCGGACTTTGTCGGCATTTACGCCCATGGCCCTGGCCTCACTGTCGCCCATGGTGATGACATTTATCCTCCACCGAAGAAAGAACAGGGGTATTGCCCCCAGCAGCATAGGCCAGACAACAAAGCTTAATTCTCCCTTATCTGCCCCTGACAGAGAGCCCATCAGCCAGTAGGTTATGGCCGGCAGCTTGTTGTTGGGGTCGGCCGCCAGCTTGATAAATGAGGTTCCGGCCTGAAACAGAGATGACAGCATTATTCCTGCCAGCACCAGTCCCAAAGTCCTTTCGCCCTTTACACGCTTTCCGACAATGAACACCAGTGCTACCGATATCAGGCTGAAAGCAAAAGCGAGCAGTGTAATGCCGGTGCTGCTTAATTCAAGAAATATTGCCAGCGCAGCGCCGAAGCCGGCCCCGGCAGAAGCACCGAGTATATCCGGTGCTGCAATCGGGTTTTGAAAAACACCCTGATAGGCACTTCCCGCTCCGGCAAGGGCGGCTCCCACCAGTACGGCAATAATGATCCTTGGCAGACGCACATTAATAACCGCAATCTCCTGTGTACCGGTCCAGAACGGTTCGACCTTCCCGAAAGGCAGGCTGTTATATATAATACCGCAAAGCTCCCGGATACCCACATGATACCTGCCCAGAGTGAAGGAGGCGGCGACCGTCAGAACAAGAACTGCACACAACAGCAGTATTACCGCTCTGCCGGAGAGCTTGCGCTTCTCTATATCGGGAAAGGATCCGTTTGCGGCTGTATTCGTCGAACTGTTTATCATATGGCTTCCCGCCTTAAAAATAATCTTCAAAGAAGTTGTTGAATTCCTCGGCCGCCAGCTCACGAAGTCTGGACTCATATCGCGCAAAACGCGAAATAAGCTCTCTCCCCTCTGGCGTCAGTTCGCTTTTACCGCCGCCGGAGCCGCCCTGATTACGCCTGACGATGCTTTTCCTCATCTGCGTCTCCAGTGTGCGTATCACATTCCAGCCCGCAGAATAGGAGATCTGCATTCTCTGGCAGGCGGTTCGCACGGAGCAGGTCTCTCCGATGAGCTGCAGCAGCATTGCCGTGCGGCTGTCAAGAAACGGAGTCTCCCGGGCTATCGTCACAGAGACAACAGGCCTTGCAAGCTGTTTGTTGTGGTATTCCAGCAGCTTGTTGTAATCCTGGGGAGTGTCCGCATCGTGGAGGACTCCCTCATCGTCCACCGGTATATAGCTCATATCCACTCCGCACCGGCTCAGCGCCCCGCGTATCCCCTGCACGCCGCTGTCCGTAAGGATATAATGAGCCACCTGCTTTGAAAAGAGAATGGGGTGCCCCTCCTGTCCGTTGCAAATGGGGCAGATCAGCTCATCATCGGATTGGAGTATGGTAGTCACTGTAAGGGCTGTGAAAAGAGGAATGTCAATGGGGGTAAACAGTATTCTGTCGCACTTGTCCGCCAGATACTCTATCCCGATCTTGGCAGAATCAAACATATGGGTATGCTCATAATCCGGATTGCGCAGAAATACTATGCCGTTACCCGCCAGATGCCGCTCCAGCATATCTGCATTGTAGCCTGTGACCATTACGATTTGGTCAATGCCCGCCTGCTTCAGCGTTGCCACAACGCGCCTTGCAATAGACATGGAGCCAATATTCAGCATGGGCTTGAAGTCACCCATTCTGGATGACATTCCCGCCGCTGTTATTACCGCACCTACGCTCATAATTTATCCTCCGGAATTGGTTATAGCTGTACGAAATAATATATGGTTCATTTCAGTTCAACATATTATTGGCAAATATATCTCTTTTTTTCTTGCATTATGCACAATGCCAGTATATACTAGTATTAGTGAGTTGTAAAGAAAAACAATTTGCTTTCAGAAAGGAATCGACCGTAATGAAGAAAAAAATCTGCATTATTCTCTCTGCTGCAATTATTTTCTCCCTTCTTTGCGGCTGCGGCACCGTCACGGATGACAGTAAAGCCGAGTCTGATCGATCTGCTGTGCAGACCGTTTCCTCCGCACGGGAATTCACAGACTCCTTAGGCCGAACCGTAGCTCTGCCGGAAAGACTGTCCCGGGTGGCTGTGTCCGGCCCCTTGAGTCAGATATATGTGTTTCCGCTGTGCCCGGAGCTTCTGGTGGGATTCTCATCATCATTCTCCACCTCAGCGGAGAAATACATACAGGCTGAATATCTGTCACTTCCGGAATTGGGTCAGCTATACGGCGGCAAGGGAACAATGAACCTTGAGGCTCTTTTAGCGGCTGACCCGGAGGTCATCATTGACCTGGGTGAGGCAAAGGACGGTATGGCCGAGGATCTGGATAAGCTGACCGGGCAGATCGGCATTCCATTTGTCCATATTGATGCTGCGGTGATCACTGCCCCGGAAGCCTACCGTAAGCTGGGAGAGCTGTTGGGAGACAGCATCAAGGCTGAACAGCTTGCCGCATGGTGCGAGAAAACCATGGATGCTGTCGAGGAGACGCTGTCAAAGGTCGATAGTAAAGGTGCACGGAAGCAGGTGGTCTACTGTTTGGGTGATAAGGGTCTGAACGTGCTGGCCAACGGGTCCTTCCATGCCCAAATCGTCAGCATGGTGGCGGAAAATGCTGCGGTACTGGAAAATCCGGTGGGTCACGGTGACGGCAACGAGATAGATATGGAGCAGCTTCTGCTTTGGGATCCCGATGTTATCCTTTTCCAGCATAACAGCATCTGGAACGAGGTGGGCTCTGATCCCGCCTGGCAGGAGCTTGGAGCAATAGCCTCGGGCAGCTATTACCGTATTCCCTCCGGCCCCTACGGCTGGATCTCCTCTCCCCCGGCTGTCCAGTGCTATCTGGGTCTGCTGTGGCTGACGGATACGCTCTATCCCGAATATACAGACTATGACCTGAAGACCGAGGTCACGGAGTATTACAGATTATTCTACGGTTATGACCTCAGCGAAGCCGATTATGAAGAATTGATCGGATAATTTATATATTAAATCGGAGTGCTGTTCACACTGAACCGCACTCCGCATTTATTTCATTATTATTCTTTTCCCGGGGTACAGCGGCCTGTCCTCCGGGGACACTTTTCTTACCGATACCGCTGCCGCCTCCGGACAGGCAGACCGAAGCGCATCCTCCGAAACGCTGCCGTCGGACAGTGCCTCAAGACAAATTCCATCAGGAAGCTGTCTTGCGCTGAAGTCAACAATTCCCGCAACGGAAAACACAGCGTTCTCCAGCTCAACGAATTTTATGCCGCCCGTTCTGGTGACAGTATCCAGCCGCAGGACTTCGCTGCCGCATTGGCAAGTGCCGGGGATAATGCGTGTAATGTCGCCTGTCCTGTATCTGATGAGCGGCATGGCCTCCATGCCGATGGTAGTGATGACCAGCTCACCCCACTCGCCGTAAGGCAGCACATTTCCCTTTTCATCCGCTATTTCGGCAATTACATGGTTTTCCCTGAGATGCATTCCCTTGTGAGCATGGCAGGTTATTGCCCCGCCCAATGCCATTTCCCTTGAGCCGTAATGCGGAAAAAGCATTGTACCAAGAATGGTCTCGCTCTCTTTTATTACCCGCTCCGGGCATCCGTCTCCGCTGACCAGGGCTCTCTTCAGGCTGCCTTTACCGCAGAAACGCAGG